>NZ_JADIJP010000020.1:0-96125 GCF_017355285.1 Methylobacterium sp. SD274
GCAGCCGTGGCAATCGGGTCCATTCCCTGATGATCCGTGTCGGTCAGGCGATAGGAGAGGGATTTGAGCGCGGCATCCATGGCATCTCCCGCACGGGCGACACGTGCGTTCATCGTCGAACTATCTGGTTTTGCGTACATCGTCGAACCATCTCGGTCGCGTTTTCAGCCGCGTTGCCGCAGGCCGGCGCCCGAACGTTAAGGTCTCCTTGGCCGTGGGCGCGACCCTGGTCGACGAACCGCCTCCTCGCGAAACGGTACGCTGGCGCCTATATCGTCGTTATCGCGCCGCCGCGCAATGCGGGGAATGCGGATCAGACCATCGTGATCGGAAGCCGGCTGTCTGTCGGCGCCCCGACGGGACCTCCCATATGCTCGACGACATCTACAATCGCCGCATTCTCGAACTCGCCGCCGACATCCCGCGTCTCGGCCGGCTCCACGCTCCGGATGCCAGCGCCACCGCCCATTCCAAGCTCTGCGGCTCCACCGTCACCGTCGATCTCTCGGTGAAGGACGGCACGGTGACGGACTTCGCCCATGACGTGAAGGCCTGCGCCCTGGGCCAGGCCTCGTCCTCTTTGATGGCCCGACACGTGGTCGGCGCCAAGGCGGACGAGCTTCGGGAGGTGCGCGATACGGTGCGCCGCATGCTCAAGGAGAACGGGCCGGCACCGCAGGGCGAGTGGGCCGACCTCGCCGTGCTGGAGCCGGTGCGGGATTTCAAAGCGCGCCACGCCTCGACCCTCCTCACCTTCGACGCCGTGGTGAATGCCCTCGATCAGGTCGCCGCCAAGGCCCAGGCCTCCCCCGACACGCAGGCCGCCGAATAGAGCCATGGTCCGCCGCGCGGCCCATTGGGCGATCCGGGGCTACCAGCTCACCCTGTCGGGCCTGATCGGCCGGCAATGCCGGCACTGGCCGTCCTGTTCGGACTACACCGACGAGGCCATCCGCCGGCACGGAATCTGGCCGGGCGGCTGGATCGGGTTTTCGCGCATCTGCCGCTGCGGCCCGTTCGGTACGCATGGCATCGACATAGTGTCCGAGTCCCTACCGCCGCGCGCGGCCTGGTACGCCCCCTGGACCTACGGGCGCTGGCGCGGAGTGAACGCCCCGCCTTCGCCGTTTGCGTGCGAGGCGGTGGAGGAGACGGATCGGGGCGTTTCAGGCGGGAGGACCGAAGGCGGCTGACAGGGCGCGCGAGCCGTCCGTCGTGAAGGCGATCACGCGGCCCCCCGCGCGGGAGGCCCAAGCCCGGTCGAGGACATGGTGCAGCAGAGCCGCGCCGAGCGCGCCGCCGAGATGGTTCCGGCGTTCGCTCCAGTCGAGACAATAGCGGCAGACGGGCCTGCGTCCCCGCTCCAGCGACGCGACGTCGAGTCCCCGATCCGTCAGGCCGGCACGGCCGGAGGCGGTGAGATTCGTCTCCGCCTCGTCGATCCACCCCCGCGCGATGAGGCCCTGCAGGAGCAGGACGCCGCGCTCGCCGGCCAGATGGTCGTAGCAGATACGGGCCTCGCGCAGGGCCGCGTCGCGCGGTCCGGTTCGGGTGCGGACCGCCCCGGTGCGCTGGGCCAAGCCCATCAGGTGCTCCAGGACGACGGCGACGTCCGACCCGGACAAGCGATAATACCGATGCCGTCCCTGCCGCTCGACGGTGAGAAGGGCCGCCGCTTCGAGCTTGGCGAGATGCCCGCTCGCCGTCGGCAGGGCGATGCCGGCCACCTCGGAGAGTTCGCTCACCGTGAGGGCGCGCCCGTCCATCAGCGCCGTGAGCATGTTGGCGCGGGCGGGGTCGCCGAGAAGCGCGGCGACGGCGGCGATGACGGGGCCATCCTGCATCGTTCGATCTTAACCGAAGCATCGTCGGCGGGCCATCGCCTATGATCCTGCCTCGGCCAAGGCAGGAGACGAGGCGTTCATGATCGCATGTGTCCTTCGAGAGGGGAGCGAGAAGTCGCGGACGGAGGCCGTCGAGCCATCTATGCGCGCCTGGAACAGGGTGCCCCCGCACCGCGTGACCGGAGAGCCGGCATGATCGCGGTCATCTTCGAGGTCTGGCCGGCACCGGATCGCGCCGACCGCTATCTCGATCTCGCCGCCTCCCTCAAGGAAGAGCTTGCCGGCATCGACGGGTTCCTGTCGGTGGAACGCTTCCGGAGCCTCACCGAGCCTGACAAAGTCCTGTCGCTGTCCTTCTTTCGGGACGAGGCGGCGGTACGCGCTTGGCGCGAACGCCCGCACCATCGGGCGACCCAGGCGGAAGGGCGTGGCGGAGTGTTTCGCGATTATCGTCTGCGGATCGCCCATGTCCTGCGCGACTACGGCATGATCGACCGGGACGAGGCACCGGCCGACAGCAATGCGGCCCACGGCGCATGACGCGCGCCGTCGACAACCGGAGAGACCGATCATGTCGACCCATATCGCGGATGTCGCCTGGGCCCTGAAGCCCGGGGAGGATTTCGCCGCCGGGCGCTACGGCCGGGGGCACACGGTCGAGTTCGATGGCGGCGTGACGCTCGCTGGCACCGCATCGGAGCACGTGGTCGGGAAATGGGCCGCTCGCGAGGCCGTCGACCCGGAGGAGATGCTGGTCGCGGCACTGTCGAGCTGCCACATGCTGACCTTCCTCCACCTCGCGCGCCTCGCGGGTTTTAGCGTCACCGCCTATCGGGACCATGCCGAGGGCGTGCTGGAGGAGACGAAGCCCGAACGTCGCGCGGTGACGCGGGTCACGCTACGCCCGGAGATCGACTGGGCCGGCGCCACGCCGGATGCCGACCAACTCGCGGCGCTCCACCAGGCCGCGCATGAGGAGTGCTTCATCGCGAATTCGGTGAGGACGGAGGTCGTCGTGGCCGCTCCCCTCAGCCCCCACTGACCCAGCGCATCACCACCAGCGTCCCCGTCACCGTCAGCGCGCCGCCGATGCGGGTGGCGATCTGGGCGAAGGGCATCAGCGCCATGCGGTTGGCGGCGGTGAGGATCGCCACGTCCCCGGTGCCGCCCTGTCCGCTATGGCAGGCATTCACGATGGCGGTCTCGATCGGGTACATGCCGAGGCGGCGCCCCACCAGGAATCCGGTGCCCATCAGCGTCACCACGGTCGAGACGATGGTGACGAGGTTCGCCAGCGTGAACGCCGCCACCAGCTTGTCCCAGGGGGTCATCGACACGCCGATGGCGAAGAGCAGCGGATAGGTCATGCTGATCTGGACGAACTTGTAGGCGACGAAGCCGCCGGCCTGGAGGCGCGGGGAGACGGCGCTGGCAAGCTTGGCGAGCACCGCGAGGAACAGCATCGCCACGGGGGCGGGGAGCCCGGTGAGGTGGTGCGTCATCACGCCGAGGAGGTAGAGCGTCACGGCGGTGAGCGCGGCCGCGCCCACCGTCGCCGCGTCCACCGGCGCGTCCTCGACCTTGGCGGCGGTGACGTCGTTGTCCCGGTCCGGTTGCAGCCGGCCCTCGCCGGTGAGATGCGGCATCCGCTTGCCCACGGCATTGAGCGTTCCGGCCAGCACGATCGCCGTCAGGCTACCGAGCATGACGGGAGGCAGCACCTGCGCGAACACGTCGCCCTGGCCCTGGCCGAGGATGGCGGCGTAGCCGATGGAGAGCGGGATCGCCCCTTCGCCGACGCCGCCGGCCATGATCGGCACCACGAGGAAAAAGAACGTGTGATAGGCGCCGAGGCCGAGCAGGGTGCCGATCAGCGTGCCCACGCAGGCCGCCGCAACGGAGCCAGCCGCCAGGGGCACGAAGATCTTGAGGAAACCCTTGATCAGCACCTCCCGGTCCATGCCCAGGATGCTGCCGACGATGATCGTGGCGATATACAAGTAGAGGAAGTTGGTGAACTTGGTGAAATCCGTGATCGCCTTCACCAGCGGCGTCGGGATCAGCATGTAATAGACCAGGGCCGAGGGAATGAAGGTCGCGAAGATGGCGCCCGCCCCGATGGTCTTCAGGACCGGCAGCCGCTTGCCGATCTCGGCGCAGGTGAAACCGCCGAGCGCCAGCACCGCGATCATCGTCGGCGCATCGGGCTTGATCTCGCCCTCCGAGGTCAGGACCGCCAGCAGGATCGCCAGGATGAGATAGACCGGCAGGGGAATGATGCCGATCTTGATGTCGACGAGCCGCCACCAGCCCTGCGGCCAGAACCGGCGCGCGGGCGTCTCCGCCGCCGGGACGGGCTCGGCGGCAGCGGCGGAAGCTGGGTTCGCCATCGATACTCTCCCATCGGCCGGTCGCCTGTCGGGCCGGCCTGATTGATCGGAGCTTCTACGGCGTACCGGCAAGAGTGTGACCCGCCACCGGCCCGCCGCGGCTCCCTGGTGCGTGCATGGGCGGATCGGGCCGGATGCTTGTCAATCGCAGCTCGTATCAACCGATCCGGATCGTCTCGGAAGTGCGTTCACGTCCGCGAGAGCCCGGAAAAGGTCGGCCGAGGCCCCGCGCGGATTTCTTCCTCCTGCGAAACGGTCTAAACCGCGCCGCACGCGCTGACGCCGCGCGCCACCTCAAACCCAAAACCGCTTACCTGCCTCGTTCGCAGGAGTGAGCCCCCGGAGACTCGTTCGCGATGCCCATTCTGACATTCCCCGACGGCAATACCCGCAGCTACGACGCCGCGGTGACCGGCCGTACCGTCGTGGAGGGCATCGCCAAGAGCCTCGCCAAGCGCACCGTCGCCATGGCGCTCGACGGGCGGGTCCGCGATCTCGACGACCTGATCGATGCGGATGTGCGCATCGAATTCCTCGACCGTGCCGACCCGCGCAGCCTGGAACTGATCCGGCACGATTGCGCCCACGTCCTGGCGGAGGCCGTGCAATCCCTGTGGCCGGAGACCCAGGTCACCATCGGCCCGGTGATCGAGAACGGGTTCTACTATGACTTCGCCCGCGACCAGCCGTTCACCCCCGAGGACTTCCCCAAGATCGAGGCGAAGATGCGCGAGCTCATCGCCCGCGACGCCCCCTTCACCAAGGAAGTGTGGAAGCGCGACGACGTGCGGGCGCTGTTCGAGTCGAAAGCCGAGAAATACAAGGTCGAGCTCGTCGACGCGATCCCGCCCGGCGAGGACCTGAACATCTACCGCCAGGGCGAGTGGTTCGACCTGTGCCGCGGCCCGCACATGACCTCCACGGGCAAGGTCGGCACCGCCTTCAAGCTGATGAAGGTGGCGGGCGCCTATTGGCGCGGCGATTCCAACAACCCGATGCTGACCCGCATCTACGGCACCGCCTGGGCCACAAAGGAAGACCTCGACGCCTATCTCCACCGGCTGGAGGAGGCCGAGCGCCGCGACCATCGCCGCCTCGGCCGCGAGATGGACCTGTTCCATTTCCAGGAGGAGGGGCCGGGCGTCGTATTCTGGCACGCCAAGGGCTGGACCATCTTCCAGGAGCTCATCGCCTATATGCGCCGCCGCCTGAAGGGCGATTACGCCGAGGTGAACGCGCCGCAGATCCTCGACAAGTCGCTCTGGGAGACTTCGGGCCACTGGGACTGGTACCGCGAGAACATGTTCGCCGCGCAAAGCGCCGGCGACGAGGCCGAGGACAAGCGCTGGTTCGCGCTGAAACCCATGAACTGCCCCGGCCATGTGATGATCTTCAAGCACGGCCTGAAATCCTACCGCGACCTGCCCCTGCGCATGGCCGAGTTCGGCATCGTCCACCGCTACGAGGCCTCGGGCGCCATGCACGGGCTGATGCGCGTGCGCGGCTTCACCCAGGACGACGCCCACGTCTTCTGCACCGAGGACCAGCTCGCCGACGAATGCCTCAAGATCAACGACCTGATCCTGTCGACCTATAGCGATTTCGGCTTCGGCGACATCGTGGTGAAGCTCTCGACCCGGCCCGAGAAGCGGGTCGGTTCGGACGCCCTCTGGGACCATGCCGAGGAGGTGATGACCCGCGTCCTGGCGCAGATCGAGGAGCAGTCGGGCGGCCGGATCAAGACCGAGATCAACCCGGGCGAGGGCGCTTTCTACGGGCCGAAATTCGAATACGTGCTCCGCGACGCCATCGGCCGCGACTGGCAATGCGGCACGACCCAGGTGGATTTCAACCTGCCGGAGCGGTTCGGGGCGTTCTACGTCGATGGCGACAGCCAGAAGAAGGCACCGGTCATGGTGCACCGGGCGATCTGCGGCTCGCTGGAGCGTTTCACCGGCATCCTGATCGAGCATTTCGCCGGCCATTTCCCGCTCTGGCTCGCGCCGGTTCAGGTGGTGGTGGCGACGATCACCCAGGAGGCGGACGGCTACGCCCGCGAGGTCGTGGCGGCCCTCAACCGCGCCGGGCTCCGGGTCGAGTCGGACCTGCGCAACGAGAAGATCAACTACAAGGTCCGCGAGCATTCGCTGGCCAAGGTGCCGGTCATGCTCGTGGTCGGCCGCAAGGAAGGCGAGGAGCGCACCGTCTCGATCCGCCGGCTGGGCAGCCAGCAGACCCGCACCGCCGCCCTCGACACGGCTCTCGCCGACCTCCTCGCGGAAGCGACCTCACCGGACATCCGCCGGGCGCAGGCCGTGAACGAAAGCGTGCCGAGCGCCGAAGTCGCGCTCGACGGCCAGCACGGGGAAAGCCCGACGCCGTGATCCGGTTTCGGTGAGCATTCCCTCTCCCCGCCCGGCGGGGAGAGGGGTAGGCGTCGTCCTACGGGACCTCGTTGCCGGCGTAGTTGATGGAGCCGTCGGCGCCCTTCTTCCACATGTACATGACGTAGTCGGGCCGGGTGATGTCGCCCTTCTTGTCGTAGGAGATGTCGCCGATCACGGTGTCGAACGGCTTGCCCTGGTGCAGATGTGCGGCGAGCTTCTGCCCATCCGTCGATTTCGTCGCCTCCATCGCCTGTTTCAGGATCTGAACGGCGGCGTAGGAATAGAGCGTGTAGCCTTCCGGCTCGAACTTGATCGCCTTGAAGGAATCGATGGTGGCCTTGGCCTTGGGGTTCTTGCGGGCGTCGGGCGAGAAGGTCATGAAGGTGCCTTCGGAGCCGGGGCCGCCGACCTGCGCGAACTCACGGTCGGCGAGGGCATCTCCGCCCATGAGGGGAGCCTGGAGGCCCTGGTCGCGCATCTGGCGGATCAGCAGCCCGGCCTCGGTGTAGTAGCCGCCGAAGTAGATCACATCGACATTGGCCTGTTTGAGCTTCGAGACGAGGGCGGAAAAATCCTTCTCGCCGGGCGTGAGGCTCTCGGAGATCGCAGCGGACCCTCCCTTGGCCTTCAGTGCCTTCAACGTCTCTTCGGCCAGCCCCTTACCGTAGGTGCTCTTGTCGTGGATGAAGGCGATCTTCTTGCCCTTGAACTTGTCGGCGAGATACGCCGCCGCGACCGCGCCCTGCTGGTCGTCACGGCCACAGGTGCGAAACGTGTTCCAGTTGCCGCGTTCGGTGAACTTGATCGCCGTGGAGGCGGGGGTGATCTGGATGATGCCGGCCTCGATCAGCGCTTCGGAGACAGGAATCGAGACGCTGGAATTGAAGTCGCCGACCACCATCTTCACGCCCTCGCCGGCGAACTTGTTGGCGACCGACACGCCCTGCTTCGGGTCGGAGGCGTCGTCACCGACCGAGACGACGAGTTTCTCGCCGTTGACGCCGCCGGCCTTGTTGATGTCCTCGACCGCCTGAACCGCGCCGTTCCGGATCTGCGCGCCGAACGCGGCGCTCGGCCCCGTGATCGGCGCGATGACGCCGATCTTGATCTCGGCCTGCGCGGTGCCCGCCAGCATCAGCGCGCCCAGCGCCACGCTCATCGCCATCAGTGTTTTCATGGTCATTTCCCCTCGATCAGCGCGGCGGATCCAACCGTCTCCGCATGGCGCATGGTTGCATGAAGATGGTGCGGATTCACGCCCCTTGCCGGTCCCGCCAGGTCAGCGGGCCGGTGCGCTCGTAGAGCCAGCGATACTGGGTGGTCATCTGCCGGGTGCGGGTGACCCGGTAGCCGAGCGCGCCGATGGCGAGGATCACCACCGCGTCGAGGGCGTAGCCGGCCGGCGAGAGCAGCGTGCCCGAGAACAGGGCATAATGCAGGAAGCGCGAGACCGCCGCGATGGCGAGCCCCGCCAGCACGCACTGCCAGAACGGACGCCATCCCCGGGCGAAGCTGCTGCCCGCCATCCAGGCCGCGCCCCCGCCCATCGCCAGCGTGACGAGGAGGAAGATGCCGAGATTGGGCGTGTCGAGGGACAGGGTCTCGGTCATGATGTCTTGCCTGGCGATGCCATCCGAAGCGGGACGCGCTTTCCCTCCCCCCTCAGCGGGGGAGGGTGGCCCGCGAAGCGGGTCGGGAGAGGGGAGCGCCGGCTCCGGAGAGGGCGCCCCCTCTCCCGCCTGCTCCGCAGGCACCCTCTCCCGCAGGGGGGAGAGGGTGAGGGCGTCATTGCCGACCCGCTCAATGCTGGCCCCCTTCGAGATAGGCGGCCTTCACCTGCGGGTTGTCGAGGAGCTCGCGGCCCGTGCCGCTCATCGTCACCGCGCCCGTCACCATGACGTAGCCGCGATGGGCCAGCTTGAGGGCGTGATAGGCGTTCTGCTCGACGATGAAGACGGTGAGACCCTCGCGCTCGTTGAGGTCGCGCACGGCCGAGAAGATCTGCTTGACGATGAGCGGGGCGAGGCCGAGCGACGGCTCGTCGAGCATGAGCAGGCGTGGGCGGCTCATCAGGGCGCGGGCGATGGCGAGCATCTGCTGTTCGCCGCCGGACATGGTGCCGCCGCGCTGGTCGAGCCGCTCCTTCAGGCGCGGGAACAGGACGCACATGCGCTCGAGATCCTCGGCGAAGTAGCGCCCGCCATGCAGGGCCGCGCCCATCTGCAGGTTCTCGCGCACGCTCATGCGAGAGAAGATGCGCCGCCCCTCCGGCGACTGGGCGATGTTGAGGCGCGCGATCTCGTGGGTCGCCATGCGGGTGATGTCGCGGCCCGCATAGGTGATGCTGCCGGTCCGTGCCTGCGGCTGGCCGAAGATCGTCATCATCAGGGTCGACTTGCCGGCCCCGTTGGCGCCGATCAGGGCGACGATCTCGCCGTCTTTGACGTGCAGATCGACGCCTTTCAGGGCCTGGATGCTGCCGTAATAGGCAGAGACGCCGCGCACATCGAGGAGCGGCGCCTGAAGCGCGCGGGTCTCCTCCACGAGGACGTTGATGCCGGCGACACTCATGCTTGCGTTCCCGTCAGGCCGACCTCGGCCTCCACCGCCGCCACTTCCTCGTCGTCGACGCCCAGATAGGCGGCGATGACGCGGGTATCGGTGCGGATGTCGTCGGGCGTGCCGTCGGCGATCTTGATGCCGTAATCGAGCACGACGATCCGGTCGGAGATCTGCATCACCACCGACATGTCGTGTTCGATGAGGAGGACGGAGGTGTCGTACTCGTCCCGGATCAATCGCAGCAGGGTGTTGAGCTCCGAGGATTCGCGCGGGTTGAGGCCGGCGGCGGGCTCGTCGAGGCAGAGCAGCACCGGATCGGTGCACATGGCCCTGGCGATTTCGAGCCGGCGCTGATCGCCGTAGGGCAGGTCGCCGGCGGCATCGTCGGCCCGCGCCGTCAGGCCGATCCGGTCGAGCCAGGCGGCGGCCTTCTCGATTCCCGCCTTCTCGGCGCTGCGATAGGCCGGCAGGCCGAGGATGCCGAGGATCGAGAAGCCCGAGGCGCGCATCAGCGGCTTGTGCATGGCCACCAGCAGGTTCTCCAGCACGGTCATGCGCGGGAACAGGCGGATGTTCTGGAAGGTGCGGGCGACGCGGGCGAGCCGGTTCACGTCATGGCCGGGCAGGCGCTCGAGAAGGTAGGTCTCGCCGCCCTTCTGCACCAGGCGGATCATGCCCTCGCTCGGCTTGTAGAAGCCAGTGATGCAGTTGAAGACCGTGGTCTTGCCCGCGCCGTTGGGGCCGATCAGGGCCGTGATGTCGCCGCGCCCCACCTTGAACGAGAGGTCGTTGACGGCGGTGAGGCCGCCGAACCGCATGGTCAGGTGGTCGACGATCAGCACCGGATCGGCGGGGCAGCCGGGAATGGCGGCGGGGGGCTCGTCCTGCAACGTCGCGAGCCGGTTGATGCCTGTGGCGAGGGTCATCGGCCGCGCTCCGCGATGGTGACGGAGGGCGTTCGCTCGGAGATGAGACCGCGTGGGCGGAACACCATCATCGCCACCATGGCGAGGCCGAACAGGAGCAGGCGGTACTCGTTGGGGTCGAACCCCTCGCCGAACACGGCCTTGAGGAAGCCGAGATTGCGCAGGAGTTCGGGGCCGCCGATCATGACGATGGCGGCGATGGCGACGCCAATCTGGCTACCCATGCCGCCGAGCACGACGATGGCCAGGATGATGGCGCTCTCCAGGAAGTTGAAGCTCTCCGGCGAGACGAAGGCTTGCCGCACGGCGAAGAACGATCCGGCGAAGCCCGCGAACATCGCCCCGAGGGCGAAGGCGGTGAGCTTGGTGATGGTGGTGTCGATGCCGAGCGAGCGGCAGGCGATCTCGTCCTCGCGCAGCGCCTCCCAGGCCCGCCCGAGGGGCAGGCGCCGCATGCGCAGGGTCACGAGGTTGGTGACGAGCGCCAGGACCAGGATCAGGTAATACAGGAAGACCAGCCGGTGCATGGCGTTGAAGCTGAGCCCGAACGTGGCGGCGAAGCCGTTCTCTCCCGCCGTGAAGGGCAGGCCAAAGAAGCTGACGCGCGGGATCGAGGAAATGCCGGCCGCGCCCCCCGAGAAGTCGGTCCAGTTGATGAGGACGAGGCGGATGATCTCGCCGAAGGCCAGGGTCACGATGGCGAGGTAATCGCCCCGGAGCCTGAGGACGGGAAAGCCCAGCAGCACACCGAAGGCGGCGGCGAACAGGCCGGCCAGGGGCAGGCAGATCCAGAAGGACAGGCCGAACACGGTGGAGAGCAGGGCGTAGGAATAGGCCCCCACCGCGTAGAAGGCGACGTAGCCGAGGTCGAGGAGGCCGGCGAGGCCGACCACGATGTTGAGCCCCCATCCGAGCATGACATAGGTCAGGATCAGGATGCCGAGATCGATCCAGTAGCGGCCCTCGCCGAGGGACCCTGTGAGGAGGGTGGCGAGGAGCGGCAGGGTGAGGGCGATCACGAGGGTGATCGGCGCGAGGATCGCGGCGAGGCGGCTCGCCCCTTCCACCACCGGCGCACGGGCGGCCCGCCGCCGCGCCCGCCCGGTGAGGTAGAGCTGCTGCACGAGGCGCAGGACGAAGATGGCGGCGCAGAGGGCGAGCACGGTGCCCCAGCGGGTGGTGATGACGAGGCCGATGCCCTGGCCGAGATCGGTGCGGTAGCTGACGATGGGCACGCACAGGCCCAGCGTCACCAGGGCGAACAGCCCCGCATCCTTGATCAGGCCGGGCAGGGGAGACGCCTCGGCGCGGGCGGTCGCGGCGATGGGGGTGGTCGAACCGGTTGCCACGTCAGACCTTCTCCACTTCGGGCCGGCCGAGGATGCCCGAAGGCTTGAAGATGAGCACGACGATGAGGATGAGGAACGCGGCCACATCCTTGTACTCGATGGTGAAATAGGCCGACCAGAAGGTCTCGATCAGGCCGATGATGATCCCGCCGATGACGGCGCCGGGAAGCGAACCGATGCCGCCGAGCACGGCGGCGGTGAAGGCCTTCACGCCGGGCACGAACCCGTCCGAGAACGAGACCACGCCGTAATAGAGCAGGTAGAGCGTGCCCGCGACGGCGGCCAAGGCCGCGCCGAGCACGAAGGTCAGGGAGATGGTGCGGTCGACATTGATGCCGAGCAGCGCCGCCATGCGCCGGTCCTGCTCCACGGCGCGCTGCGCCCGGCCGAACGGCGTCTTCTGCACGAGGTACCAGAACCCCGCGAGCAGCACGGCCGTGGTGATCATGATGATCGCCTGCTTGTAGGACAGGGTCACGGTGTATTGCTCGTTCTGGTAGAGCACGACCACGTCGCGCACGAGGGGCGGCACCGGCTTGTTGCGGGCGCCCTGCACCACCTGGACGAAGTTCGACAGGAAGATCGACACGCCGATCGCCGAGATCAGGGGCGCGAGGCGAAACGACCCGCGCAAGGGCCGGTAGGCCATCCGTTCGATCGCCCATCCCCACAGGGAAGTCAGCGCCATGGCGATGACGAGGACGATGAGGAAGACCAGGGCGACGGAGGAAAGGCCGAGCCAGGTGGTGAGGATGAGAAACGCGATGAGTGCGATGAAGGCCGAGACCATGAAGACGTCGCCATGCGCGAAGTTCACCATGCCGATGATGCCGAAGACCATCGTGTAGCCGATGGCGATCAGGCCGTAGATCGACCCGAGGGTCAGGCCGTTGATGAATTGCTGGGCGAAGAATTCCATCGATGGGCTTTCGCGAATGGCATGCCAGATGCGCGAATGGCATGCCAGATGGCCGCCCGCCGCCATCCTTCGTGGAGATCGGCGCGGGCGTGGGGAGTGTCCGCAAGAACGCCCCGGGGTCAATCCAAGAATCGTTCTCGTCCGAAGGGATTGTCAGTCAGCGTCATGACGCCGCTCTCGGAGGTCGGATGCTCGATGCGGGAAGAAGAACGCTCTCCGCCAACGCGGCCATCCCAGACAAGCCATCGTCGACCCTACGGTTTCCCGTAGTACGCAACCTTTCCGGGCACTGCCAGACATGCGCCGAGGACGGAGTTGCTGGCATGATCCACATCATCACCCCCGCCAACGAGGGCGATTACCGCGACGAGATGGAGCAGGCCTGGCGCCTGCGCCACGAGATTTTCGTGACCGAGAAAGGCTGGTCGGACCTCGCCAGGCCGGATGGCCGCGAGATCGATCAGTTCGATACGCCCCACGCCATCCATTTCCTGGCGATCGAGGATGGCAGGGTGATCGGCTATAGCCGGCTTCTGCCGACGACGCGGCCGCACCTTCTGTCCGAAATCATGCCACAGCTCTGCGAGGGCGAACGTCCGTGCGGCACCCGGACCTGGGAATGGACGCGGCAGGCCGTGGCGCGCTCACACAGGGCCCGCGGCAAGGTGGTCAACCCGGTCTCCCTCGCTCTGCTCACGGGCATCGTCGAATGGGGCATGCACCACGGCGTGAACCGCCTCGTGCTGCAGATGCCGACGCTCTATCTGCTGCACGTGGTGCAACTGCACTTCCGCGCCCGCCCGCTCGGGCTGCCCCACACGATCAGCGGCGAGGACATCATCGCGGCGACGGCAGAATTCGACGAGCGCACCCTCGCGCGCCTGCGCAGCGTCAGCGGCAACCCGGATTCCGTGCTCGCACCCTCTTCCTATGCCTATCTCGCCGCCTGAGCGGCGGCCACTCGGCAGACAGCAGACGACACCTCGAAGACGAGGGTCTTCGACAACAGAACAAAAGGGCGCTCTCCATGTACTCATCGGCAATGAACCGGGAGGATCACCTCCAGACGCTGGCAGGACATTGCATCGCGGCACGGGAGATCATCGAAACGTCGGGAACGCTGGTGATGCGCCAATTGGTCGATCTCCTGCTCTTCGAGATCGGCGTCGCCATGGCGAAGGCGACCGAGGCCGAGACCCAGACCGGGCAGCAATCGGTGCTCGGCCACTGAACCCGTCGACCACGGGACCTCCGCGCCGATCGGACGGCGCGGGCCGGGGTGAACCAGGACCCGGCCGCATGTGTTGAGGTTTCAGCAGATCGCTCCCGATCGTCTGGAAGAACCGACATGCCGGCATACGTCCGTACCCTCGCGCTCCTCATCGCCGCCGCCTCGGCGGTTCCGGCGCTCGCACAGGACGGCCAGACGGGACAATCCGCCTTCCTCACCCAGGCCCCGCTGGGGAGCTTCAAGGCGTCCAAGGTCATCGGCCTGCGCGTGGTGGGCCAGGATCACGTCAAGGTCGGCACCATCGAGGATGTGCTGGTGGATGGGAATGGCCGCATCCAGGCGGTGGTGATCGATGTCGGCGGCTTCCTCGGTGTGGGCGGAAAGCGGGTCGCGGTGGCCTTCGACCAGATGGCGTGGAACACCAACGCCAAGGCCGGAGAGCTTCCGGACCCGTCCATCGTCAAGCCGAAGGACGCCCCCTCCGAGGCTCGGGCCGCCAAAGTGACACCCGAGACCATGCCGGGCGCGAAATCCGGCGATGCCGTCCTGAAGGCGGAGAATACCGGCGATACCGACCAGGCCACCGGCCCTGCGGGCGCCGCCACCACGACCGAAGCCACGAAGGGCCGGGCGAGCGTCCATGTCGGCGAGCCGATCGAGGCGGAGATCCGCCAGACGAAAGCGGAATTGCAAGCCGCGCCGGTCTTCACCTACCCGACGCAGAAGGCGGAGTGAGGAGGCGTGGCGGGCGCGTGGTTCGGGATCGGCCGCGATCCGCCCGCATCGAACCTGGGCTGCGGAGCTTGCGGCCGGATGCGCATTCCAGACCTCCGGCCTGAACCCGAGATCCGACCCCGACGACACTCTTTTTGATAATCGCTCGATGATCCCGTCCGGCCTCGTGGCCGTCTCCGGGATCAGACGCTTCGGGGTACAACAACTCGATTGAGTTGGTGCGGCCAAGAGGACTCGAACCTCCACCCCTTGCAGGACTAGCACCTCAAGCTAGCGCGTCTACCAATTCCGCCATGGCCGCATCGGTGCCACCCGTTCCGCCGCGCTCTCCGCCGGAGGGCGGTGCGAGGCGTTTCGTGTGGCGCGGCGCAGCGGATAACAGATCGAATCTGCCACGACAAGCGCCGTCATGCGTCTCAGATGAGATCGACCGGTCCATCGAGGATCTGAACCGCCCCATCGCCGATGGTGACGCCCGGAATGCGGACCACGTCCGCCTTGCGGATGAGCTCGGTGATCTCCACCGAAATCCGGTTTCCCGTGACGACGATCTGGCCGCGCGCGATCGGGTGGTCGTTGGCGAGAATCTCGACCATATCGGTCTCGGTGGATTCGAGTTCGATCACGGCGCCGCGGCCCATGCGCAGCAGCATATGGAGCGGCATGTGACTGCGCCCGAGCACCACCGAGAGATCGACCTTGAGGTCTTCGAGAACTGCCACGCGCCACGAACTCCGTCGGCCCGCACCGGGCCTGCCATGCCGGAGTGTTCCTGAGATATGGTGAAG
This sequence comes from Methylobacterium sp. SD274, assembly GCF_017355285.1. Lineage (NCBI taxonomy): Bacteria > Pseudomonadati > Pseudomonadota > Alphaproteobacteria > Hyphomicrobiales > Methylobacteriaceae > Methylobacterium > Methylobacterium sp. SD274. Next base: position 15,132 of record NZ_JADIJP010000020.1, read on the forward strand.
CCTTGGTAAACGAACCCGCCGGCAAAGACCGTCTCTCCGTCTCGACGGTCGATTTTCGGCCGCGTTCCGGCATGCGGCCGGTCCTGTGGCGGATCAGCGACACTCCCGTCCCCTACGAGGAGGCCGTGGCCGCGATGGAAGCGCATGCGGGGCGGATCGCCGGCGGGGAGGCGCCGGAGATGGTCTGGCTGCTCGAACACCCGCCGCTCTACACCGCCGGAACCTCGGCGAAGACCGGGGACCTCGTCGAGCCGGATCGATTCCCGGTCCACGCCACCGGGCGGGGGGGCCAGTACACCTATCACGGGCCCGGCCAGCGGGTGGCCTATGTGATGCTCGATCTCAACCGGCGCAGGCCGGACCTGCGCGCCTACGTCTCCGCCCTGGAGGCCTGGATCATCGCCACGCTCGATGCCTTCAACGTGCGTGGCGAACGGCGCGAGGACCGCGTCGGCGTCTGGGTGCGCCGCCCCGACAAGGGGGAGGGGGTGGAGGACAAGATCGCGGCGATCGGCATCCGGGTGCGCCGCTGGGTGAGTTTCCACGGCATCAGCCTGAACGTGGAACCCGACCTGTCGCATTTCTCCGGCATCGTGCCCTGCGGCATCTCCGGACACGGGGTGACCAGCCTCGTCGATCTCGGCCAGATCGTCACCCTGCCCGAACTGGACATGGCGTTGCGCGCGGCGTTCGAAGAAATTTTCGGGGAGACCCAGGACGAATGAAGGCTGGCGCCGGACGGATATGGCGGTGCAGGGCCCATCGGCTGCGATGGGATTTACCGCCGCGTCATCGCTTCGGCACGAAAGAGTAGACCTATAAATTTGAATTATATATCAATATTCCATGTCTATTCCGAAGGAACAAGCCCGAATAAGTAAACATTATTCCTTCATAACGGTTTATAGTCATTCCAATCTATTCGATGAGATTCATCCATCCGCCATTGAAAAATTGACACACCCGGATTCGCGTTCGTAGTTCGGCACTTATCGTCGTTCGACAGAGAGATGGTCTGTCTCACGCAGCACTGCACTTCCCCGAGGGCGCGCATAGTCGGCACATATCTCGACGTTACGGCGGGAGATCCGTTCCGGGCAATCGGGACCGCAGGGTTATTCTGGTAGGCGAGCGCATATGACGACCCGCACCGTTCTGTTCCGCCTGCATTGGCTGCTCGGCCTCACGGCGGGGCTCGTCCTGGCCCTCGTGGGCGTGACGGGCGCGCTGCTGAGCTATGAAGAGGCGCTGACGGAATGGGCGAATGCCGACCGCGCCTTCGTCACCGCGAGCGATGCGCCCCGCCTCTCGCCCGCCGCCCTCAAGGCGCGGGTCGAAGCGCAGCAGCCGGGGAGGGTGGTGAGCTCCCTGGCCCTCTGGGGCGATCCCGAGCGGAGCCCGCGCATCCGGTTCGCCAACGACCCGGCCATGGGCGCGCGGCCGCCGACCCTCTATCTCGACCCCGTCGACGGCCGGACCCTCGGGGAGATGCGCCTCGAGGACACGTTCGTCACCATCCGCAAGCTGCATCGCTGGCTGCTGCTTCCGGGCGACGGCAAGGGCTGGGGCCGCAGCATCACCGGCATCTGCGCCATCGCCCTCCTGGTCTTCCTGGCCACCGGGCTCTACCTGCGCTGGCCCAAGCTCCATACGTGGAAGATCTGGCTGAAACCCTCCCTCAAACGGCCCGGACGGCCGCGCTGGTGGTCGCTCCACACCATCGCGGGGACCTGGCTCGTGCCCTTCTACGCCGCCATCGCCCTGACCGGGTTGTGGTGGTCCTTCGACAGCTACAGGAACGCCGCGACCTGGCTCCTCACCGGTGAGACCCGCGCCCCCCGGGCGGCACGCGGACCCGGCGCGCCGCCTCAGACCACGGGCTCGGCCCTCGATACCGCCTGGGCGACGTTCAGCGCCGGGGAGGGCGCCGGCGCGCACATGGCCCTCATCGCGCTGCCGGGGCCGGAACAGGCGGCGATCCGCATCCGATTCCTCGCCACCGCCTCGGACCTGCCGAAAGCCCGCGACGAGGCGACCTTCGACCCCGCCACCGGCGCCCGCCTGTCTCAGACTCGCTTTGCCGACAAGCCCCTCGGCCGACAGATGGCCGAGAACATGCTCGAAGTGCATCGCGGCCGCTTCTTCGGCGGATTCGTCGCCTTCCTATTCTTCGCCGCCTCCCTGGCGATGCCGCTCTTCGCGGCGACCGGCCTCACCCTCTACGTCCTCCGCCGCGGCGCCCGCCGCCGCAGGCTGATGGCGGCAGCCCCTGCCGGCGCGGGGACGATCCGCGCCTGAGCGGGCGAGATCAAGCCCGCGCCCGGACTCGATGAGCACGGCGGACGGACGCCGCCGCGCGGTCGTGCGGTCAAGGCCTCCCGAGCCCCCGAGCCCTGCGCATCCGACATCGCCATTCCGATACGGACGCCTCGCAGGAGCGATCAAAGCAATTCTTATTTCCGTACTATAAAATAACCACGTACTATTCGAAGATCTGCACATATTTGCAATATGATTCCATAATAACAATCAATTAATCAATAGGTCGGACCATTAGTCCCACTAACCGATCATTAAGATTGCCTTGGTACTGAATATATTATGTATCACTAAGGAAAGCGGCGGCGATGGCATCGGTTTCATTCACGTTCGGCGGCAATTATGATTTCAACAACTTGGTCAACTTGAGCCGGAATGGACTCGATTCCTATTCAGGCCCCTCCGACCCCCACGCCATCGGGTTTGCGTGGAACGGTTATTTCATCATCAACGACAACGGGATTCAGGATGGATTAGGGACCGGCTTCGAGGATGCCGAAAGATTTGACAGCGATCCAATCGAGCCCATGCCAATCTTCGTGAATGGCAACGACTATTCGATCAATGCCGATCTTTCCGACAATACAGCGATGGTCAATCTCCAGGGCGGCACGTTCGGCGATGTCCTGCGTGGCGGCTCCGGCGGCGACACCATCGCCGGTGGCGACGGCAACGACATCATGGAAGGTGGAGCAGAAGCCGACACGTTCGACGGCGGCTCGGGCAGCGACACGGTCAGTTACGAACATGCGTCCGGTGGTGTCTATGCCAGACTGGATGAAAGAACTGGATACCAGGGTGATGCTCAGGGCGACGTATTCACGAATATAGAGAACCTCGTCGGGAGCACCTCTGATGATTCACTGGTCGGCGATGCGTCGAACAACACCATCAGGAGCAATGGCGGGCTGGACGATATCGGTGGCATGGGGGGTGATGACAGGATCGTGATTTCAGAGACACCGTTCTACGTTGGCGGCGGCGCGGGGAAAGACTTTCTCTTCGTGAGCGGCGGAGGCACCGTGAGCCTGGCCCGAGGAATGTTCGAGGAGTTCGAGGCCACTTACGTCCGGAACGACACGAAACTCGATATGTCCGCCATTACGACCGGTGCCACCGTGACGTCCCAGTCGACGGCCGGACATCATGTGGAGATCACCGGCACGTCCGGAAATGACAGCATCCGCGCCGGACGCGGCGGGGACACGATCGAGGGTAGCACCGGCAATGACAAGCTCATCGCCGGCTTGGGCGACGATACATTTCGCTTCGAGACCGGATTCGGTCGCGACGTCGTCTACAAATTCTCGGCTGGAAGCGACACATTCGATGTGTCCGCGCTCGTGGACAGTTTCGACGAGATCAAGATCAGCCAAGTCCATGGCGGCGTGAATACCCTCATCACGTTCAAAGGCGAGGGATCCGGCAACAAGATCATCCTTCGTGACGTTGACGCCGCCTCGCTGCACGCGGACGATTTCGGATTCCTGTCCATCTAGACCGTCACGCTCGACCGATCGTCTCGAAGCCCGGCCGCCGTGATGGCGCGCCGGGCGCTTGTGGACCGGGCGACGTTGGGGCTTTCGGCGACACTATCCGGATGTCCCCGAGCCGGCCCGAGAACATCGATCCTCGCCCGTCCCGTCATCCGGCATCCTTGTGGTGACGTCGAAGGGACCGGCTCGCCCTCCGCAGCGCGGCGGGACCGTGCCGGGATCGGAGCTATAGGTCGACATCCGGTACCCGCTCCTTCGCCAGCGCCCCGGATCTGCCGAAAGCCCGCGACGAGGCGACCTTCCACCCCGCCACCGGCGCCCGCCTCTCGCAGTTCCACCTCTTTCGACAAGCCCCTCGGCCGGCAGATGGCCGAGACCAGGCTCGACGTGCTTCGCGGCCTCGACCACATAGTTGCGCGATCAGAACGGCTGGCCCAGCCAGCCGTCGAGCTCTGCCGTCGCCACTCTCTCAGCGGGCGTCCGCCCATGATGCCCCTCAGGCAGCGGTCCGCCCAACACCCGACGATCCAGGCCGGCTTCCGAGTAACGATCTCCTCCGGCGGTCCACATCTGACGGCTCATTCCGTCTGTTCACGACCCTTAGCAGGCATCGGGAAGGTCCGCTTCGCGGCAGCTGGGCGGACGATGACTACGACTGGACTGAGGGATTTCGGCCAGTCCGCAATCAGTCAGATAGGAGAAAAAGTAGACTTGATGACGCCTTCCGCAATCCAACAATGGCCATATCATCCGCAAGACGTAGAGTACTCGCGCGGCGACATCCCTACGAATCGTCGAAACATGGCTGCAAAAGCACCGGTGGTTTCATAACCCAGGGCTTGGGCAGTCCCGGTCACGGACTCTCCAGCAATCAGCATCGGCACGGCCGAGAGAATCCGGGCTTGCTGACGCCACGTCGAGAGGGGACAGCCGAGTTCATGAAGAGCGAGGCGTCTCAGAGTCCGAACTGATGCGCCGGCGCGACGCGCCAACTCGTCGATCCGGTGCTCTTCTCCAGGCCGGGCCAGTATGCCGGCACAAACGCGCGCTAGGCGGGGGTCTGAGGGCATCGAGAGGGCGACACCTTCCGGGTCGAGATCGGCGAGTTCATCGACCAGCACGGCGGTGAGGCGGCCAATGCGCTCTCCATCGCTTGCGGCGCATGGATCGAGCATGCGCAGGATCAACTCCCGTACCAGCGTTGGGACCACGAAGCCGCGAGGCACATCGCCCAAGAGCCGCTGGGCGCAGGCCGGTTCGATGTAGAGCGTCCGGAGCGACACGTCTCCCCGTGCTCGGAGTGCATGCGTCAGGCGCGGCGGGATCCAGAGGGCTCGCCGAGGCGGGACGAGCCACAGGCGCTGAGCCGCCCGGATCTGCATGACGCCGGCCGTGGCATGGATAAGCTGCCCGCCGACATGGCAATGCTCGCCGACGACCGAGCCATCCACATAGTCGCGCGCGATGGCGTGGAGGGACATCGCTGACGGCTCGTCACGCGTGGCCATCGACGAGATGAGTACGGAACCAGTCACGAGCGGCAGTACTGGTTTGCTCGAAGAGCTTGACATAGGGATCGAAATGGCCTCCGGCGAGCAACATCAGATGCTTGGGTGGGAGCGCCCGCTGGTAAGCTTCCAGGCAGAGTTCCGTGGCCGTCAGCAGGTCGTGGTCGGCTACGATCATCAAGAGTGGGGTGGGGCTGATACGGGCGATATGGATGGCGGGTTCGTTCTCGCGCGCCAGTTCAGCGCTGCGGAGGGTGAGTGTGTTACGCCAAGTTGGCGCAAAATCTCGGGTCTCGGTGAAGAAGACATAGGCGTCGCTGCCGGCCATCGCACACCCTTCATGCGGATCGTTCGAGACGGCCGGGAAGGTCGCAGGCTCCTCACCCCTGAAACGCGTGGCACGATCTGCGTCGAGCCGGGAGAGCAACGCCGGCACGAGATCAGCACGCGTGCGTCGAAGTGCTGAGCGGTAGCCGCTTATCGTCGGCACTTGACTGACGACACAGCGGACGCGCCGATCGAGGGCAGCAACCTCCAGCACATGGCCTCCGCTGTAACTTGTCCCCCATAGGCCGATGCGGGCGGGATCGACCCAAGCCTGGGTCTCGGCAAAGCTGATCGCATCGCGATATCCGCGTCGCTGCAGGACGGGATCGGCTTCCTGCCGGGGCAGCCCGTCGCTGGAACCGAAGTTGGCGTGATCGTACACCAGCGCGCCGAGACCAGCGGCAGCGAAAACCTCCGCGTAGTGGTCGAGGTATTGCTCCTTCACCCCTGACAGGCCGTGCGCCATGACAATGCAGGGATGGCTCTGCGCCTCGCCTTCTGGTTCGTAGAGCCAGCCGCGCAAGTTACGGCCTTCGGAATGAAACTCGACATCGCGACGCATCTGGGATCCCCACTTGAGAAAGGATCATCTATGCCGCTTCGTCGGATGGCCGGCGTCGCCTGATCGGCCAGAAAGGACGCTGTATCGGCCAACATCATGCTGGACCTATCGTAGCGGCGGATGTCCGCTATCAGGCTCGACAAACAGTATCCTGAACGTCTCCGTCAGGTCGGAGGCGAAACGTCCGCTTCTGGCCGAAAGGCCAGAGTCCGGAAGCCATCCGTAGGCGAAGTTGCCCCATCTTGCCCTCCACGGCAGGGTGGGGATGTGAAGCACACGGAGTATCGGATGACGTGGCGACTCCATTGGCTTGAGGCATCCGGCGATCTGGGGCCCTGGCGTAGCACCATCGCTGATGAGGTCGAGATCGCTCGAAAGGTCGTAGCGGGCGTGCTACCGGTGTCGCCGCTCGACATCCTCGTGCAGCGCCTGCCCGGCGCGGTGATCCCGGAGACCGGCACGACGGGACAAGCCATGCGCCCTGGTCTGTTCTCCCTCACCATCGACCCCGACAACCCGAACTTCGCGCACTCGCTGCAAAATGGGGACCTGCGCCAGACCGTGGCGCACGAGGCCCACCACTGCATGCGTATGGCCGGTCCCGGCTACGGCTGGACCCTGGGCGAGGCCCTGGTCAGTGAGGGCTTGGCAGGCCAGTTTGTGAGCCGCCTGTTCAGCTCGCCACCCACGCCGTGGGAATGCGCCGTGACCGATGAGGTGCTCGCGGCCCACCTGCCGGACAATGCGACGCTCGTCGGCGACGGTCACGACCACCGCGCGTGGTTCTTCGGCTTCGGGGGGCGGTATCCACGCTGGCTCGGCTACACCCTCGGCTACCGGATCGTGGGCGACTGGCTGGAAGCGGGGGCGGATACCGGTGGTGAAACCTGGGTCAACATCCCCGCCCAAGAAGTCATCAAGGCCGCACGCGGACGAACGCTGTCAAACCTCTGAACCGACGAGCAGCATGGTTCGCTTTCCACCCTTTTGGGCATTCTGGCCGCCAGATTGAATGAGTGTCATGGTCGGGTGAGGCTCTTGCAGCACCGGGGCCATCCCATGGAGCGCAAGTGGCGTCTGAGCGGATGATCCTTCGTCCAGCCGAAGAGAGTGATGTGCCCGCTCTCGTGCGCCTGCTGCGGCGCTCCTGGCTTGTCACCTGGGCGCCTGAACTTCCGTTCGAGGCAGTTCAAACCTTCGCTTCGTTCGACCCTGCGCGGCTTCACGCCGAGAACCAGTGGCGAAGCTTCATCGTCGCTATCCGGGACGACGTGCTGATCGGGATGATGCAGGTCGAAGACGATCAGATCGCCGACTTGCACGTCGATCCTGCCTTTTGGAACGAAGGTGCTGGCTCGAAGCTACTCGACGCCGCCGAGCGGCAAGCCGCACGCATTCATCACGTCGTACGCCTAGAGGTGCGTGCGTTCAATTCCCGAGCACGCGCCTTCTACGCACGTCATGGTCGGAGAGAGGTGCGCAGCTATCCCGGCATGGAGTGCGGGAGCCCTGTTGAGAATGTGGAGATGCAGAAACGCGTCAAAGCCTAAGGCAGAACGTCCGCCCCGCATTGCGACGGTTTATCAGGCACCAAACGTAAGATTTTGACGACAGCGAAGACCAACACATCCCGTCGCCGGGAAGGGCAGGTGGGTCCGCGGCCATACCAGGTCCCGGCGGGGGGCATCTCGGCCCCCGCGCCGAAAATTGCCCGGATCAGACCATTAGCAGGTCCGAGGCGGTCAGGTCGGGCTTGCCGAGAAGGGTCGCGAGCAGCACCGCATCGTGGTCGGTGCCGGAGCCGTCCGCGTCGTAGAAGAGATGGCCCTTGGCCGCGTCGTAGAGGATGCGGTGGTCTTCCGTGGTCGCGGCGCCGAGGGCGAAGGCCTCGTCCGATAGGGAGCCGGGGGTCAGCGCCGTGAAGACGCTGGCATCGAGGGCGAGCCTGTCTTCGCCGTGGCTGAAATCGACGATCCGGTCCTTCTTGCCGGCGGGAAGCGTATCGAACACGAAGGTGTCGGCACCGGCATCGCCGCGCAGGACATCCGTTCCCGCGCCGCCTGTCAGGATGTCGTCCCCGGCGCCGCCGAACAGCCGGTCGTCGCCCGCGCCGCCGAGGAACTGGTTCGCCTCGGCATCGCCCCGCATGGAATCGGCGAAGGCCGAGCCCTTGACGATCTCGAAGCCGGAGACGCCCCCCGTGCCCGTGGCCCGGCCGGTTTCGAACAGCGCGCGCGCCGATGCGCCGAAATCCGAGTAATCGAGCGTGTCGGTGCCGTCGCCGCCGAGGCTGAGGCCACGGATGGCCGAGCCCGTCTCGATAGCCAGCGTGTTGTCGCCGGAGCCGAACTGGATCGCGGTGCCGCCCGAGCCGATGATGCGGCCGGCATTGACCACCACGTCGTCGAGGGCACTGACGATCTTGATGGCAATGCCCGACCCGCCGTGGATGAGCCCCGCATTGTCGATGCTCGTGAGGAACGGCGCATCCCCCTGCGACGAGTCGTCGATCAGGATTCCGAGGCCGGCGCCGTAGATCCGCGCGCCGGCGAGATTGACGATGTCGCCGCCGCCCGCCGCGATGCCTTCGGCGGTGTTGGGCAGCCCGTCGGACCCCGTGCCGCCGGCGCCGAGGCCGCGAATGGTGCCATGATTCTCGATTGTTGCACGGAAATCGATGTCGATCCCGTCGCCGTCGCCGTCATTGATGCCGTCCGGGCCGCCGCCGTCTTCGGAACCGGGCGTCGCGCCGTTGACATCGGAGCCGGCCGCATCCGCGAAGGTGCCCGTGATGATTCCGTGATTGATCACGGTCGCGGTGCCGTCCGAGCCGATGCCGGAACCGTTGCCGCCGAGGATGCGGGCGCCGGCCTTGTTCGTTACCGTGGCGACGCTGCCCTCGCCCATATTGACGCCGTGGCGGTCGCCGAGGATGGCGCCGCCGGCATCGTTGCGGATCGTCCCGCTCGCCCCGTCCTCGAACTGGATGCCGTCGGCACCCTGAACGTAGCCGGTGGCGGAACCGCCCCGGATGGTGCCGCTATTGACGAGATCCAGCGTCGCGCCGATCCGCACGCCGTCCGAGACCAGGGACAGCAGCGAGCCGGCATTGTCGATCTCGGCGAGGAACCCGCCCGTGGTCGAGGCGAGGTCGAGGGCCTGACCTGTGCTGGAGACGATGGTCGAGCCGCTATCCGTGGTGATGGTGAGCGTGCCGGCGGCGACGGTGCCGTCCTGGATCTGCACGGCATCGTCCCCGGCGCGGATGGCGCCGCCATTGTCGATCGTCGCGGTCAGGGTCGCGCCGATTTCGCTCTCGAAGCGGATCGCGCGCCCCCCGGCGGTGTTCTCGATCAGGCCGTCATTGTGGATCTCGGCGCCGTCCGGGGCGACCTGGAAGCGCACGGACTGAGCGTTGGCGGAGACAGACAGGGTTCCGTCCACTTGCAGCGTGTCGGCGCCCGCCAGGGTGAAGCGAGCGGTCTGCGTCGTGCCGTTCGCGACGGAATAGGCGGTCATGCGGTCTCATCCTCGGCCGGACGCGTCCGCGGACGAGCGGACGTCAAATCACCGGCCGTGGCGGACATTAGGGGGGTCGGATGACGCTCGAACGACGGTGCGCGTGGCGGTGGATTCTCGCGCATTCCGGGGGAGGCTCGCCCCTACACCACCGGCACGCCGCGACCCTTGGCATGCTCGGCCGGCTCCACATGGATGACGACGACGGCCCCCGCGATGGCGCCTTCGATGGCACTCTCGAGCCGGTCGCAGATGTCGTGCGAGTCCTTCACGGTCATCTCGCCGGGCACCACGAGGTGGAAATCGATGAACGTCGCCTGCCCGGCATGCCGTGTGCGCACGTCATGCGCCTCCAGCGCCCCCTCGCCATGCTCCGAGATCAGGGCACGGATCTGGGTCACCATCTCGGCCGGAGCCGCCTTGTCGAGAAGGCCGCTCACGGAATCGCGCACCATGGTCCAGCCCGACCACAGGATATTGAGGGCGACGAGGCCGGCGATGAGCGGATCGAGGATCAGGGTTCCGGTGAGGGCCACCAGGGCGACGCCGATGAGAACACCACCGGATGTGAAGACATCCGCCATCACATGGCGGGCATCGGCCACCAGGGCGGGCGAGCGCCAGACCTTGCCGCGACTCAGGAGCGCCATGGACCAGGCGGCATTGATCGCCGTCCCCACCGCGCTGACGGCAAGGCCCAGCATCGGCGCATCGAGGGGTTTCGGGTCGAGGAGGCCGTAATAGGACTCACGCAGGATGAGGATGGCGGCCACGATGATGAGGGCCCCCTCGATCACCGCCGAGAAATACTCGGCCTTGTGGTGCCCGAACTGGTGGTCCTCGTCGGCGGGCGCGGCAGCCACGCGCAAGGCGATGAAGGCGAAGGCCGCCGCCGCCACGTTGATGATGCTCTCCAGCGCGTCCGAATAGAGCGCGAGACTGCCGGTGAGCCAGTAGGCGGTGAATTTGATCGCCATCACGAGAAGGCCGATTCCGGCGCTCGCGAGGGCGGCTTTCTGTGTGCGGTCCATTTCCGGTGAGAATCCGTGACGGGCCCGGCGAATGGCGGGGCAGGGCTTGGCGCGCCCTGCCCATACGATCATCCCCATCGACAAGGCCACGGCAAAGGTTGAACCCGCCGGTGAAGGGTTTAGTCGCTGCTATGTCTGGGGTTCGATCTCTTGCGATGCCGGCGCGACCCCCACACCGCGATCCGCCTCTCTCTGGGCAGAGCGGGCGCTCTGCGCACGCGCGCGCTCAGCCTTGCGCGCGTAGCTTCGGGCCATCCAACCCCACCGGGCATTGGCCGCCATGACATCGAGACGCTGGGCCTCCCGGTCCCAGTAGGACATCAACTGCGAGTCCAGCGTGATCCGCCGGCGAGGAACCTTGGCCTTGGGGAGGGCGGTCTTGAAGGTGTCAGTCATCGCACGAACCGAATCTGAGCCAACTTGGCCGGCCACAACGCAGACTCGCGCCGACGCGGTCAAGGTTGTTTTCAACGTAGACCTGTAACCGTGCGGCCCGGTGGAGAAAGGCGGGTACATGAAAAGTGGCGATGATATGGGTTTCGCCCGTCAGGCCCTTCCGGCGACTTGGCCGTCATCTGCATGTCTATGTCCTGCATGTCTATGTCCCGCATCCACAATGCGCGACGGCCGCTTCCCGCTTTTTCCAGACGGCGATCCGCCGGCCATTGATCCCGAGCCCTGAACCGTGCTGTTGGCGCCCGATGCGCGTCGACCTCTTCGATTTCGATCTGCCCGAATCCAGCGTCGCCCTCAGGCCACCCCAGCCCCGCGATGCCGGGCGAATGTTGGTGGTCCGGCCGGGCGAGGCCCTGGAGGACCGCGCGGTACGCGATCTCGCCGACCTGCTGCGGCCGGGCGACGCCCTCGTCTTCAACGACACCCGCGTGATCCCGGCCCGCCTTCACGGCATCCGTCACCGCTCGGGATCGCCGGGGCTGCGGATGGAGGCCATGCTGCACCTGCGCGAGGCAACCGACCGATGGCGCGCCTTTGCTCGGCCGGGCAAGCGTCTCGCCATCGGTGACAGGGTGAGCTTCGGGCGGAGCGGGCAGGGCGCCGCCTGCTCCCTGGGCGTTCTCGATGCCACCATCACGGAGAAGGGGGAGGGCGGCGAGATCGTCCTGCGCTTCGATCTTTCCGGCCCCGCCCTCGACGAGGCCATCGTGCTGGCCGGCGAACTGCCGCTCCCGCCCTACATCGCGGGCAAGCGCAGCACCGACGCGCAGGACGCGGTGGATTACCAGACGGTCTATGCCCGGCAGGCCGGCGCCGTTGCCGCCCCCACCGCGGGCCTACATTTCTCCGACGAGCTCCTGGCACGGATCGACGCCGCCGGCATCCGGCGCCATTGCGTGACGCTGCATGTGGGGGCGGGCACATTCCTGCCGGTCAAGGCCGACGATACCGACCACCATCGCATGCATGCCGAGATCGGCTTTCTCGATGAGGAAACCGCGGATGCTCTCAACCGGACGCGAGACGGGGGAGGCCGCATCGTCGCGGTGGGGACCACGGCGCTGCGCCTGCTCGAGAGCGCGGCGGACGAGAATGGTAGGCTTCATGCCTTCTCCGGTCCGACCGAGATCTTCATCACGCCTGGCACCCGCATCCGCGCGGTGGACGCCTTGATGACCAATTTCCACCTGCCGCGTTCGACCCTCTTCATGCTGGTCTCGGCCTTTTCCGGGCTGGAGACCATGCGGGCGGCCTACGCACATGCCATCGCGGCCGGCTATCGCTTCTATTCGTACGGGGATTCGAGCCTGCTGTTTCCAGCCCGATCCGAGTGACGCGATAATCTGCCTCCCGCGGGTGCCCGCAGTGTCACGCTCGCGGAGAGGAGCGGGACGGCGGTGCGGCCCCGGCAGGCCGGTCATTCCTGGTGTGTCGTCATCATGCTTTTAGCCCGCTCGAACGCTTCGGGCCCGATGGCGAAGGGACCATCGAAGGGCCGCTCGTGGAGCGCGATGACACAGAGCGTTCCCACCATCGCCGTGGAGAAGATGGCGAGCGTGATCACCTGGGCGCGCGGCTTGTCCACATGGACGATACCGATGGAGATCAGCGTCAGCGTGCAGAGGAACAGCAACGTCAGCCATTTCGAATCGTCGTTCTTGCTGGCGCTCAGGGCGAGCCGCTCACCGCGAGCTTCGCGAAGGTTCATGATCGTGGTCATCAGCGCGGTATGAGCGACGGCACCGGACGCCGTGGTGTGCACCGGGTCGGCGACCATCTTCATGAGCGCGCTGAGGGCCGCGCCCGCCTCGCTGGAATACGCCGTCCCCGTTCCCATCTTCGGAAATTCGTCGGCGATCACCGCATTCGCATAGGCGAGGAGCGCCTTCTGGATGTCCGACATGTCCGAGACGGTGGCCTCGCTGAGGTCGTAGGCGGCGATCAGGTTCGCCCGCTCGGTCTGGACGATCCGCGATGCCTTGCCCTGCCGCTCCCAGGCATCGTTCGCCACGAAGCCGGTGAGCAGGGCGAGCAGGATGCCGATCGAACTGAAGAACGACGCGACGATGCCGCCGACATTGTTCAACAGATGCGCCCGCGTGGCGGGCACGTTCGTCAGGACGATCAAGACGATCGAGATGCCGGCGAACAGGCTTGCGAGTATGCCGATGATCAGTGCTAGCGGCTGATCGAGCCAGATCCCCATGAGCATCGCTATCCCTCGCGGTCGTTTGGTGAGTCGGCCGGGACGGGCAAATCCCGCTCGGAATCTCCGGATAATGGGAGGATGCGATAGCGCCGGTCGGCAGTGGCGACCAGAGGCGCGGTCAGCTTCCGGACTGTGCTGATGACCGACCGGCTGTAGGAGGCTCGCATGTTTCCGTTTTGCGGCGCGGAGCTTTAAAGACCTGGCCCATGTCCGACACTGCCTCCCTCCGAAACGCTACATCCGACCACTTCGGCTTCCGCGTCGACGCCACCGACGGACAGGCCCGCACCGGTGCAATCTCGATGCCGAGGGGGACGATCCGTACCCCGGCCTTCATGCCCGTGGGGACCGCGGCGACGGTCAAAGCGATGTATCCGGGCCAGGTCCGGGATCTCGGCGCCGACGTGGTGCTCGGCAACACCTATCACCTGATGCTGCGTCCCGGCCCGGAGCGGATGGAGCGGCTCGGCGGCCTCCACCGTTTCATGAACTGGCCGCACCCGATCCTCACCGATTCGGGCGGTTTCCAGGTGATGTCGCTCTCCGCCCTGAGAAAGCTCGACGAGCAGGGCGTGACCTTCCGCTCGCATGTGGACGGGTCGAGCCACCATATGAGCCCGGAGCGCTCCATCGAGATCCAGGGGCTGCTCGGCTCCGACATCCAGATGCAGCTCGACGAATGCGTTCGGCTTCCCGCAGAGCGGGCGGCCATCGAGAGCGCCATGCGCCTCTCCCTACGCTGGGCCGAGCGTTGCCGGATCGCCTTCGGCGAACAGCCGGGCAAGGCTATGTTCGGCATCGTCCAGGGCGGCGACCTGCCCGACCTGCGGGTGGAGAGCGCCAGGGCCCTGGCCGATCTCGATCTCAAGGGCTACGCCATCGGCGGCCTCGCGGTGGGCGAGCCGCAGGCCGTGATGCTGGCCATGATCGAGACGGTGGAGCCGCATCTCCCGGTTGGCAAGCCGCGCTACCTCATGGGAGTCGGCACGCCCGACGACCTGATGCGCTCGGTGATGCGCGGCATCGATATGTTCGACTGCGTGATGCCCACCCGCGCCGGCCGCCATGGCCTGGCCTATACACGCCATGGCCGGATAAACCTGCGCAACGCCCGGCACGGCGAGGATACGCGACCGCTGGACGAAACGTCGTCATGCCCCGCCGCGAGGGACTATTCCCGTGCCTATCTCCACCACCTCGTCCGCACCGACGAGATCCTGGGCATGATGCTGCTGACATGGAACAACCTGTCCTATTACCAGGACTTGATGGCAGGGATGCGTGCGGCGATCGCCGCGGGTCGTCTCGCCGATTTCTGCGATGAGACCCGCGAGGGCTGGGCGCGCGCCGAGGCCGAGCGCGCCGACGAAACCGTCTCCCGCTGATATCACCTTCAAGGGTGCCGGCACGCGGTTTGGTAGGGCCCCGGACGAAGTCGACACCATTTTCGCGGGAGTGACGGGACGGTCGCCATCGAGTGCGGCAGGACGCCCCCCGGCCGCGCTGTCCGTTTACCAGACTGCCGAGAGGATCATGACACGGGCATCCCCGCGTTCAGGGCGATCCAAGACGGCAGGCCTACCCAGCAAAAGCCAAACACCCCTCCGGCGCAGCCCGAGCCAAACCGTCGCGATGACATTGCCAAGCGCGGCACCGGTTGACCCCTCCACTCCAACCCCCTATTGCGAGCCACGCTTGCACCAACGGGCAGCCCGATCCCCATCGGGACCGGCCCACCGAGCAAGCGAGCGCGTAGCTCAGCTGGTAGAGCAACGGACTTTTAATCTGTAGGTCCTGGGTTCGAGTCCCAGCGCGCTCACCATTTTTTTCAATGGCTTAGCCTGACAACAGGCAGCCTTTCTAGCATTCCGGGTAACCCTACGGGTAACCTCAGTGACTTTTTGTCCTGCCCCAGCAAATCTGTGCCTGAACAAGCGCAGCGCTGAGCCCCCCCCCCAATGAGTCAGTGGATTATCCTGTTTTCGGAAAACTCGAACGCTCTAAGTGCTATTGGCTCAATCGCAAGCGCTCTAGCCGCCATCGCTGCGCTCGTCGTTGCCGCAGTAACTATGTGGATAAACAAAAGACTTCTTGATGAGAATAAGATACTGAGAAAGGCTGGAACAGAACCCGAAGTTGTCGCCTTTCTCATGCCCAATGATGATAACGTAAATGTCATCAACTTCGTAGTTGCAAATCTCGGCAGCGGCCCCGCCTTTGATATTATCGTTACGACAAATATCGATCCCGCGACCCTTAAGGTCAAGGAGGCCTTCTTTAAGCTTGGATTTGGAACTGTACCAATCAGTGTCTTGCCGCAGGGCGATAGACTAACGACCTTGTTCGCTCAAGGATTTGAAATTCTTTCTGAGCCCATACTTCCGCCTTTTGAAGTTAGCATCTCCTACAGAAATATCGATAATGAAATTTTCAAGCGGAAGACGACAGTAGATGCTAGACAATATTCTTATGTCACAAGGCTTAGAAATTCAAATGAAGAAAAGATTGTGAGAAGCCTCGATCGAATATCGCGTTCCTTCGAATCGGCGGTGTCCGGAAACTATCTCCGTGTCGAAACGGTTACCGCTAAAGAACGTAGTGCAAGAGAGGCCGAGATCATCGAGAGCTTTGACTTAAACCGCTAATGGAAAAGCGCTTAGGCAGTATGCTGGATGTTCAGGACATCAAGCAAACATGAATCACAGCACGGAATCGCCTTTGACAGGGCGGCGCTTGCGATGAATCCCGCGGGTTGCGACGTACCTAGGAACGGGGCGACCAGCCCGGGCCCGTAGAACTAGCCTGCCGCCACTGCTGCAATGGCGACCACGACCGTCAGGACGAAGCGCAAGGTTGCGCCGTTGCCCGGCACCGCCTCGATGACGGCGGCAGAGCCCGCCTTGGGCTTCACCCTGTCCCACAGTTCCGGGGGGATGACGTGCCCGTTGCTAGTGACGCGGATCTGCTTCCGGGCCGGGCCCCACGTCTCCGACATCGCGTTGATGATGCCAGCGCCTGCGCTTCCTGCGGAAGCGAGCCGTAGGCGGCATTCATGCCGAGGCCCACGCAAAACAGTAAGATTCTGAATGCTCACCCTCCACCTCATCCAGCAGTGAGATGACCCGCTCAACGATATCCAGAGCGAGGTCAGCCAGCTTCTCGAACTCATGGCGAGAGATAGCTGAGGCGGGGACCGAGCGGCGGGCCGGGAAGAGCACGACGTTGCTCATGATCAGCCCCAAGCCTTCACGGCATCGAGAAGGAGATCGCGATCTAGGATCCGCCCCTCGCATAGGATCTCATCCTTGATTCGAAGGCTCAACACCGTATCCCGCTCCGATGGGTCTCGAGGGGTACGCTTCCTCATCTCGTCAGCGATCCGGTCGCGGGTGATCGCCGCCCGGCTCGCTTCGATATCTACCAACGTATGAGAAGAGCCTGCCTGATTACCGCTCCTGGCGAAGATCGGCTGGCATGATGCAGCGAGCCATTGCGCATGCATCATCTCGAAAAGATCGAATAGGTAGGCGAGTGCGGTGCTGTCGATGGCCTCCAGGTCGCTTCCCTGTCCCGATGCTTCGCAGGCGACGTCTAGCCTCGACGAACCCACCAGCCCCTCTACGCCTTCACAGACCGCCAGGACGGCTTGATGCGCCAGTCCGGAGTCCAGGCTGCTCACACCGATGTTTGTACGGAGCACCTCGGTCTTAAAAGCCAGATCTTGGAGATTGGTCACAGGGGCCGATAGCAGCGCTTCTTCCGCTTCGGTGGCAGCCTCACAGTGATGCCGCCTCTCAGGGTCCTGCTTCCAGCTTTGCCCATGTGCGTTCGCAGCTTCAGTCGCCACTCGCCAGCGCTGATGAAGCAGCTGGGTTCTTGATAGCTCCTCCGTAGCGGAATCACTCGACACGGTATGCATCGGCTCTTTCGCGGCCGATCTGCGCAGGCGAGCTGCTGTGGCTCCGAGCGTCGCGGCGCGTTCACGCAGTGAGTGCTCGTCTGACCGGGAAGTAGGCTTTGATTTGGGGGATGCCATTGGTACGGCTCCTCTCAAGCAAGCGTTGCGAGAGCGGTAAGCAGTGTACCGCCGCCGACGATGACTGCAGCGGCAAGAAAATCGCCCGCGGCATCCATGACCCTCAGTGCTCTCACGAAAGCCGTATCGGGCCGGACGGCAGCGACCGCCTGCCATGGCTCGATCTCACCCGGAAGGATCTCGTTCGGTGGCCGCATAGGCGCGCGCCTCCGATAGAGCGACCACGATGGCAGCGACCGAGACGACGACGGGGACTTGAAGCGGCCCATCGGTGTTGCCGTGGGTATGGCGACAGGTGGAAGGTTCGTGCCGAGGAAGAGTGTGAGATCTGCGGCACGAGCCTCGGCGATGCCATAACTAGGCTGATGGGCAGCAGCGAACTCGGCCTCCTCGGCAAGCCACCAACGCAGGTGTGCCAGAAGCGTGAGCGCTCCGAAACGAGAGGCGCATGAGGTCACGACAAGCGCCTCTGTCGCCGCCTCGTGCTCATCATTGGCAATGACGGAGGCCTGGCCCTCTGGCGCGGTTTGATAGGCGTCGTATGCGCTCCGGTGTCGGACGATAGCTGCTTGGATCGGGTCAGAGGCCTGAGGGGCGTGTTCGATCGTCCGAGTCGGAACGGGCTGGCTGAAATCGGGGAAGCGGGCATGATTCATCGGTCGGGCTCCAAAGGGCTCGTGGCGGCAGGATCGGGGAGGGGACGCCGGCTACCCGCCGGCAGGGATCGGGGCGGCTAGGCGGGCGCGTAGGCCATGGCAGCGGCGCGGAGGCGGGCCGCGTTGTTGCGGGCGACAACCTCGTGGATGCTGTCCGTGTAGGAGGTGGAGAGACCGACCCGCACGCGGGGCTCGATAGCGTCAGCCGCCTTCAGTGCCTCGATACCGAGACCGGCAAGGCGAACCGTCTCGCGAGCCTCAGACCAAGCCCGCTTGAGCGCGCAGGTGAAGCAGCCCCAGCCGAGCGAGCGGAACGGCACGCGGGGATAACCGTAGGAGGAGCGGAACAGCTCCCAGGCGCGGCCCAGGACGCCGCGACGGAGGGCGGCAGGCATCGGAGCCACAGGGGCGACGGCCGGGACCACAAGGCGGCGAGCGGCGGTGGCGCAGGCCCAGAAGAAGCGGAGAGCGCGGGAGATGGCAGCGCCCCAGGTCAGGGTCGGATCGTTGCGGCGGTGCTTGCGGGCCTCGACGATGGCGCAGGACATGATCGTCGGGACGTTGAAGGTCGAACCGGTGACGAGGCCGTGCTTCGCGGCAATCTGAACGCGGCCGGCATCGCGCTTGGCGGCGCTCTCGGCCAGCATGGCGTCGTTGAACTCGTCCTTTGACGGTCCAGAGCTACGAATGCCGCTCAGGACCATGGACCAAGAGATGGTGCGGGAGTGAAAGGTCATTGCGATTGCCGTTGACTAAGTAGCTCGTTGCGATACTTATGGATCACAGCGCGCTATAGGTCAACACTTAAAGATCGATATGAGCCAAAAAGATCATGCTACGGTATCGGGCAGACAGATTGCGGCGGCTCGCGCCCTGACGGGAATGGGACAAACTGATCTAGCAAGCGCTGCATCGATTTCCGTCCCCACCCTCAAGAGGATGGAGGCCAGCGACGGCCCAGCTGCGGGCATGGCGAACAACGTCAGGGCGGTGATTTCTGTACTGGAAACCGCGGGTATCGAGTTCATCCCCGAGAACGGGGGAGGGGCCGGCGTCCGGTTTCGGGAGCGGAAGTCTGCCGACCCGATCTTGGGCGCTCCATAAAGGGGACCGCTTTTTATGGAAATGGCGGCGGCCCGTAAGGAAGCGCGCTCCAAGTCGCGCCCCCTAGAAGCCCCATTTTCGAGAGCGGTGGATCGGGCATTCGAATTTGATGATCAGGACGCTCATGGACCGACATCGGCAGGCGTCTCCGCGCATCGAGTTTGAAACTTTCCTTCCGCTGGCATGATCGGGGGACCATTCCTGCCGTGACACGTTCCACCTCCAACAAACCAAGGATGGAACGACTATGAAGGCTGGCTTCCGGACATTATCTTCCCTGGCAGGTGCGCTATTGAGTGCGACAGCCGCGTACGCTGAGCCTCCAAAGGCAGCAGTTTTCGATTTCCAGCTTGCCAACCTCGGTATCCAAGGCCCAACCGAAGCCGATAAGGCACGTCTTCGACCATTAAGTGACCTATTGCGCACCCTTCTAAAAGACAGCGGCCGTTACGTCATAGTGTCCACCGATCCTGTGAAGGATGAAGTCACCAAGGGATCGGATTTGCGGCACTGTAACGGGTGCGCCGAAGAGTATGCGAAGAAGCTCGGTGCCGACGTCGCGATCACGGGTGAGATCCAGAAGGTCTCGAACCTCATCCTCAATATCAACGTCTACATAAAAGACCTCAGCAGCGATAAGCCTGAACAGGCGTACAGCGTGGATATTAGAGGAGACAACGACGTCTCGTTTGATCGAGGCATCAAGTACCTTGTAAAAAACAATCTACCTCAGTCGGAAGTTTCAACGTCTATCCCGCCCGATGCGCACGGCATGACAGCGATCTCAAACGCTGCAGACATCAAGTGGCAGCCGGCTCCCAATGACCTGCCAAAGGGTATCGAAATCAGTCTACTCGACGGTGATCCAGCCAAGCCTGGAGCGTTCGTGCTTCGACTAAAGATCCCGGCCAATACGACTATTGCTCCGCATACCCACTCGACTGCAGAAACGGTGACAATCTTATCGGGGTCTCTCGTTCATGATATGGGAAGCACAATAGATAAGGGGCGCGGCAAGATGTTGGGAGCAGGTGGGTTCGTATCATTGCCGGCAGATATGGCTCATTCATTGTGGTCCACCGAAGAACCGGTTGTAATCCAAGTAAGCGGGACTGGACCGTTTGGCTTGAACTACATCAATCCTGCAGATGATCCGAGTAATTCTAGCGGCGCAAGCCGCTGACGTGAATTAAATTTAAGCTACGGTTATTTAACCGCCTCCGCCTATCCTCCGGGCGAGCCAAGTTGCGTATCGGCTCTCGTCGTGTGGACACGACACGCCGCACCCCGCCGGCCCCGTGATCAGATCGGGGCGGCGGGGCTGCCTCACTTCCTCCACTGCAAATCACCTGATGAGGAACGCGACCTCGCCTGTTGAGGGAAGCGGCCATGCGTAGTCTTCCGCATAGTTAATGAAAAATTACCGCCTACGGTTGGCTTTCCTGGCCGGAAGCGGACTTTGAGATGCAGCATTTCGACAACGGGCATTTGCCGGAGCCGGAAGAGCATTTTGTCGACAGTTTTATGGATCGGCTACGAACAGTGGCTGTGTTGGGCTTTTTGGTAGGCACTGAAACCGCTGGCCTTGCTGCCATGGCGTTTGGTGCTGTGTCCCTTGGTAGGTGGCTTGTAGCCTGATCCTGCCAGGTGACTGCTTAGCTCAACGCTTGAGCCGAGGTCGGTTATGGTTTCCACGGCCTTAACTGTACTCACCAAATTCGATGTAGTTCGATGAAACTTTTGCCTAAGGTCGAATTCGAGGCGGCTTTGCCTCGGGATTTAGAATAATGTTTCCCGAATTAACCTTGTCCGCTCTGCCACGCCATCTCTGGCTTGGTGTCAAAATCACGGCATCAATTGCAGGGCTTTATACTTTAGCAGCACCGTCACCGTGGGCAGGATTTGATCGCGATGCGATGGCTCATTTGGCTGCGAAGAAGACGATCGACTACGATCCAGTCATCGCCGGATCGGTGCCGAAGGTTGAGCCACGTCCGTTGAAGAAGCCGGTCAAGGTTTGAGGTTCCAACGAGTGGCGGCCTAAGCAGTGCTTAGGACCAAAGTATAGGTCTCGCGCACTGATCCCGACGTTGCGCAACCGCCGAGGCGCTCTGTACGGAGGCGTACAATTGGCAGAGGCTGACCGGAGGCAATGGGCGAGGACGACGAGATACCCTCGGACTTTCAACTAACCTTTTTCGAGATTCCCTTGCCGGCGGGCGGCACAGTCAACGCCTCAACGTGGCCTGCTCGGGAGGGCGGCTGGCGATACGCGGTCTACCGCGATGAGTTGGTCATCCGAGAAGGCAGGTGCGAGACGATCGAAGACGCACGAGCCGAGTGCTGGGCTGCGATCTGAACGCGGCGACCGCCCGGCTCGGGAAGGCGTTGACCGCCCGATGATCACATGGCTACAGGGGCACATCGCCTCGTGCGCCTCCTCAACAAGCAAGCGAGGCGACAGCGGGCCGGGTGTTCATGCCGGGCATCCGGCCCGCTTTTATGGCCCAGGTTACTCGGCTGCGGCAGCCTTCCGAGACCGACCCGCCTTCTTGGGCTTCTCAGGAGCCGAAGCAGCCTCTTCAACGACGGCCTTTTCCGGCACGGCAGCCTTCGCCTTGGCCGCACCATTCCGCTGCTGCCCGAGACCGAGTTGCTTGGCCAGGGCGGACCTTGCAGCCGAGTAGCTTGCGGCGACCATGGGGTAGTCGGCAGGTAGACCGTACTTTGCGCGGTAGGTCTCAGGGCTCAGTCCACGGAGCGTCAGATGCCGCTTCATCGTTCTGTAGGGCTTGCCATCCTCGAAGCTGATGAGATGGTCGGGCGTGATGGACTTCTTGATCTGAGCCGGCGTCGCCTTCTCGATCTTGTCCGCCTCCGCCGCGGCAGACCCACCGCTGGTAAGGCCGCTGATGGCGGCGTGCACGCTGCTCAACAGCTCGTGCAATGAACCTACCGCGACTGAGTTGTTGGAAACGTAGGCGGCGATGATGTCGGCAGTGAGTTCGATGCGGTTGTCTTGGTATTCTTTATTGCTGTCGGTCATAGTGATTTTTCCGGTTACCAATAAAGATTCCATAGGGCGCTTTCGCGCGCTTTCACAACAGGACGAACTAAATAGTGATCAAGAAAACCAAACAGTTGACAGATTTTTGAAGTGAGAAATTCCACCCGACACGTTGTCACATGGCGTATCCCCGGCAATCTTGGTCGACTTGGGGAGGGGCAACTCGCTGGCAACACGCCATTCGGCGCATTTCTGATTAGGGTGTAGGGGTAGGCAAAGAAGGAAGACCCCATGCTGTGCGGAACGATCCTGCTAAAGCGCTCTGCACTTCTAGCACTTACCGTGGGCAGCCTGTGGCTACCTGCTGGCACCGCTTCGTCTCAACTGTCGCCGGGCGCGTCCAACGCTGATCGGGATAAGCGAATGGAGGCCACGCATCGGCAGCAAGTCGAGAATTCGGCAAACCAAGCGAAGAAGGACAAAGACCGCGACGCCCGCACCGACCGTCTATCGAAGTCCGTTTGCATTGGGTGCGGCGGAGATGTTGTTCCGTTCAATCCGTCCGGCGGCGTTGTAAAGAAGGAACCGCGCAAGGCTCGGGCAGCGAAGCCCCGGCGTATCGATCCAGCAAAAGCGGATGGCGAAAGCGTCGATTGACGAACCCGACCACCCAGAGAGCTCCGCCGAGTTGCCTCACGGATCAGATCGAACTCTCGCACAGTGACAGTCAATGGCAAAGCTAGCTTTTAATTTAATGTTGGAGGAGCCGCGCGAGACATACATTGTCACCAGCGCTGCCCTGATCGTCGGCAGGATCGATTGTATTCAATCCGAACCTGTGGCGGACCAGCAGTGGGCATGGGCAATGCACCTCGATATTGGTGTGGCGCCGTTCCGGCGAGGCGGGAATGCCCGCTCAGCTGACGAGGCGGCATCAAAGATGCGTGAGGCTTGGGAGGATTGGAAGGTCTGGGCCGGGCTGCAGGATGTCGATGGAGCCGAAGGCACCGTGACAGCGACCGTTCAGATGCCCCTCAAATCGTTGATGTAGAGCATCGCATTCGCCGTCCGGCCGGCCGCTGAACGCCGGAGTGAGCACGCCTATGATCAAAATCCTGACGGCGATCTTGTCGGTCTTCGTTGTCCTGGCGCTGGTCGCCTGTGTGACGATGTTGATGCTTCCGTTCAGAGCCCTCCGGGGTCTGATGCGCAGCCCAGCCGAACCGGCTTAACCTGGTCGCCCGTACCGGCGGGATGATCGAGGCCTTCCGCACGACCCTCAGCTTGGTGATGCGGGGTGCCGTGTTCCGGCAACAGACGATCAGGTCGATATGCCAGACCAGGATGTGACAGCTGGACTTCCCCTAATGGAGCTTACCCTCAGGGAGCCTGGCAGCTCATGGCATCCGCAGCCCCGACAACGCTCAAGGCTCGGCGACGTATTTCTAGCGTGACGTCTGGTCTTTCCGAAACCGCAGTCGCCTCGCGCCTCAGCGTCTTGTCACAAGCGCACGAGCGATGTCCGGCCATATCGTAGCATGCGTCATGACGCTGACAGGCGGCATCCAGGGCGTCAGTCGGCGGAAGATCCGCGCCACGCTGGCCCAAGCCGCAATAATTGCCATGGAACAGATCCTTACCCGCGATGACGTTAGCAAGATCGCCCCTCGCGGGAGTCTCATCCTCAGGCGTCCCGCCCGGGTTGAGCTCGTTGGCGGGTCCACCGGCTTTGCTGGCTGATCCTCGCAGGACTTTCGGGATGCCGGAGCGCGCATCTGGCTCGGCGAGTGCCTCTCCGGTGCGAGAGTTCGGATCGGACAGGTCCGGGAGTGGCGGAGGCGGCCCCGGCCTTACGTCATCGATACTCTCCACGGCCCGATCCTGCGACAGGGTTTGCGCCATGGCGTCTTGTGCCAGGAGCAAGGTGAGGGACAGGATGATCGCGCTTATGGTTCTCAAATATGCCTCCTAGGAGGTGACGCGGGAGGGTGAGACGCCCCCCGTTCACCGAGCCCTTGCAACCGCTTTCCCACGTATGATCGGCGAAGCCGCTCGCGCGTCGGCCATGGGTTACCCACGACGCACTCACACCTCAGTGTGGGGGCATTCGAAGTACGAGAAGGTCTCGCTATCTGGGCCTGACCTTCCGCCGCCTAGGTACGGTGGAGACCGTAAAACCGTTCCCCATAACTTCGTAGGGCGAAGGTATTTTGCAGGAGGCGCACACGAATACCCAGTACGACCTCGGCGCTCTCGGACGCCAGGACGAGCAGGAGCAGGGGATCGGAAACAGCGGGCCTTCGGAGATGAGGCCAAGGGAGGCGGTAACCTACTCAGTCATAAAACTTCTTAGAAACGGCGATTAGTCGCCGCAAACATTTTCTGGCGTATCTCATCCATTATGGCTGAAATCTTCACCGGATCTATGCCGGCCTCAATCAGTGCTTTTGGTATTACCGCGGCGCCCGCCACCCAGCCGCTTTCGCTTCGTCTTCAGAGCAGAACATGCGCTCGCCGTCCTTCTCGCTGATCCGGGTCCGGTCATAGTCGCGCGATCCGGGGACGTGGAAGACCTTCTCGCCCTTTCGGCTGATGTTGCCCTTGATCGCGCAGCCGCCGGCCTTGAGGGCAGGCTGCGTAGGCGTTGGCGAGGGTATGAGACCATCCGGGCCGCCCGGCGCGGCGAACCCCATCGTCATCGCCCGCTCGCCCTTGCGCCAGTCGCCCGGCGCCGCGAAGGAGCCGGCCCACATCCCGAGCTTCCCCGCCTTCGCGGTGCTCTCGGCCGGGACGTAGTCCTTGGAATACCGGCGGTAGGCGATGGCGTGCCCCTGCGCGACCAGCCAACTGCTTAGATCCTCCGCGCCCTTCCGGCAGACTGCGACGGTGCGCCCGTATTTATCGGCGCCCCTAGGATCGCAAGAGACGGGCGTGGAGCCGATCCGGTCGGCCAGCGCAATGGCAGCGGCCTGCCCGCATCGGAAGGCCTTCCCTGCCCTATCCTGGCAGAGCTGTCCGCTCTCGGGCGCATCGATGCCGTGGAGACGGATGCGGGTACTGCCGATGTCGAGCGTATCGCCGTCGATCACCGAGGCCCGGCCGGTGATGGGCTCGGCCGCGAACGTAGGAGCCAGCGACAGAACGCCGACGAAGACGAGGGCGGGAAAGCGGATCGATTTCATCAATATCGGCTATCGATTTGATCTGTTGGAATGATGGTGCAGCGCAGCGCATATCCCTCTCATCAGACGGGGCGCAGTCCCCGAAGCACCAAAGGGATAAGTACCATGACCGTTCGTAAAATCGTGCTCGCCGCTCTCGCCGCCGCCACCCTGACCGGTACGGCGATGGCTGAGGATCGCGTCAACATCACGCCGACGCTCTACCGTGAACAGGCTCGCGTCACGGCATCGGTTCGTCCGGCTTCCGAGCTGACGACCACGCCGTCCCTGACCCCGCGTGCCCCTGCGAACCGGCGCCTTGTTGCCGATGCAGAAGCCTCGGCCCGTTAAGACAGCTTCCCGGCCGGCTTGGTCCCAGCACCAGGCCGGCAGCTATGAGATCCTCATTCTGGCGGATCGCGCCGTGAGCCCGTCGCCACCACCTTCATCATGGCGTCAGGCAGTGGGCGCTGTAGCTCGATGGCGATCTCGGTCGGTGCCTCAAGCCATGTCCGCCACTCCTCCCGCGTTGTCAGCAGGACCGGCATGGCCTTCGGATGGACCGCGCCGACGATCCCATTCGCATCACAGGTGAGGAACGAGAACAGCCAGTGCTCGGCCTCCTCCCTGTCTGGGTTCTCGGCCCTGGTGCCGCGCACTCCCGTCCAGGGCCGCCAGATGCCGGCGAAGGCGAAGAGCGGCCGGTCGTCATTGAGGGCGAACCATGTGGGCGTTTTCTTCGGCTTGGTATCTGCATACTCGCTGAAGGAGGACACTGGGACGAGGCAGCGATATTCCGGCTTAAGCCAAGGCCGCCAGTGCGGGCTCTTCACGTTCCGGACGTTGGTGACGGGATGCTCCCCGTACTGCTTCGGTCCAGGGATGCCCCATCGAAACATCTCGAGGGCACGCCTGTCATCCTCGATCCGCACGATAGGCGCCATTTGGTCCGGGAAGATACCCGGCATCCTCGGCAGGTTGCCGGCGCGGTCCTCCTCTACACCGAACGCCTCACGGATCTCCGCTTGTGACGTAACCAGACTGTAGAGGTTGCACATCGCTCGCGTCCGTGGCTGCCTAAAATTGTAATGTGACCCTTAAAGCTGTTCCGCGCACCCCGGGGACCAAACTCGCGAGGTGGTCTAACCACATGGAAGGCTGTCGGATTACCGAGTGCGAGCGGATCACCCGCTAGGAGTCGAAGGAGCATACGACCCTGCTGACCGCGATCGAACGAGAGCAGGCAATCGAGAACCGAACGCACGGACGTGACGGGCACGCCTACCCTCCGGCACGCCCCGTGCTTGGCGTTGAGGGAGCTTGTCCTCCCTCATGCTCGTCTGAACAACTGACCCGCCCGGCTCACGCCGCGGCGGGTTTTTCGTCTGGGCTAGGGCGTCTTGCCCTGTCGCGCCGCCTTTTGAATGGTGCGCTGGCGGATTTCGGAGAATTGCCATTTAAGCGTGCTAGTAACCGAGGCGGTTGCCTCAGCGGCGACCTCCAGCAAAATGGCCTCGAAAGCCCCCCTCGAAAGGCCGAGGCTCTTGGCGAATGCCGCTAAACCTTGAAGGGCCGCAGCATGTGCGCTGCTCTTCAACGACGCATCTTTCTAGCTCCATCTCGTCCTTAAGCCCGATCGCAGTCCGGGCGGGAGGGCTCCATCAAAGGATCCGCGCTTCGCCGACCTTGAGATCCATGCGCTTGACGACATGGGCGCCTAACAAGCCAACGTGGCGAGGCGCAGGCCCCGTCGGCTCTTGCTCAGCCGCGATCTGGATTGCATCTGCCACCGCCATCGCCAGGATCGCATAGACACGATCGGTCTCGTCAGCCCGACGGACCGCGATCAAATAGGCGAAGTGGGGAGGCTTTTTCGGCATGACTCTGCTGATGCCACGCGGGGGGCATTGCGGAAAGCCGAACTCAAGCGCCACGAGCGCAAGCCGAAGACCGGTGTGGGGGAGTAGGCAAAGGGCGACACGGGTCTATGCTGCCCTCACGACTCGGAGGGCTAGGCCATGAAAGATGATGGCGTTGTCATTGAGTACGACATGCGTCCTGAAGGGGACGGTTGGACGGTCTTCAACGTAGCGACCGGCGAGCCAGCCCTATGGAAGGGCGTCCGGCAGGTAGAGCTACCGCGCGATGATGCTGACGATCTCGTGGACCTGCTCAACGCCATGGAGCGTGCCTCGCCCGGTTCGTCCGTCACCTGGGCTGATGGCTCCCGTTCGGGGGATTAGATCATTGAATTTGCAAATCCCCAATTTTGCGCCCCCCCCCATAGGAAGCGCCTACGTTGGAGGCAGTTTGAGGATCACTCCCATAACCGCTTACACACCCACCAAGCCCAAGCCACCCGGCGAGAAGCTCGAGTTCCCGCCAGACCCCGATGCTGTAGCGGAGCGCGGGATTGATAGGGATGAACCGATCCCCGCCCCCAAACCGCCCTCCAAGCGAAGTACTGAGGAGCTGACGCCTGAGGCGCAGAAGCGCCGCTTAATCGAAGCCGCGCGCTAGGCCGGGGCCAGTGAGGACGTCGAAGTGCTTAGAGCGAACTTGCGGAAAATCGCCATGTCGAAGAAGGGCGGGGCGGGGTAGTGGGTCAGTTTGCAGATTATAGGCGAAGCGGCATCTCAGGTGCCGCTTTTTCTGCTTGGGCACCAGAAAATCTTGGCAACCCCAACTCAGGTAAGTGCGCCCATCGAAAGATGGCCTCATAACGCTGTCCTCCCAAAGAGAAGAACTCACGCATCGGCAATCAGATGGCTGGGGCTTTATCTCCACAGCAATCTGGTGAGCATATGTTCAACGTGTTTAATTCGGCAGAAAACCACGTTCCAGAGTCAACTCAGGATCTTATTCTCTACACGATGCAATTGAGTTCCGATATTCGGGCAGAGCTAGCTCAAAGCCGCGCGCTTCTAAGGGAGTCGAGAGAAATCCTTCGCGAAATGTCGTCTCTCAAGCCGAACTACGAATACCCTCCGGTAGCGCCGCCTGACACGACCGCCCCCCCCTAATCGACGGGCCGGAACAACTCAATAAACCTCAGTCCGTCCCATAGCTCGACCGCGTGACCGTCTACCATCGCCTTCGCGCGTTCGACGGCTTCGTCGTCATCCTGAGCGGAGATGCGAACCATGCCAATCACGGCTCCGGTTTTTGCAAACAAGAGGACGCGATAGGCAGGGGGCCGTCGCTCGCTCAAGCAATCCGTGCGGTATCGGGGCGTATCGGGCATCGCATCGCTCTCCTACTGGAAGCGGGAGCACACGACTCTCTCAGTCATCGGAGCCAAGGGTAGAGGCCGGTGATGGGCAACCTTAGCCGTATTGTGTGATTGTATACAATGGGTGGCGCGCACTGCTGGGTGCAGCTGGCCGATAGGGTCGGCTTTTCGTTTGTCTGCGTAGTCTGCCCCGCGCCCTCAGGGCGGTTCTTGGCGGCCAACCTGAAACCCAGATCGATCACCTCTTGTTGGGTGGCCGAATGCTCGAACCGAACATCAAACCCTTTGGTGCCCATCTACTCGCGTCCACCGCCGCACGTCTTGTAGAGGCCGATACTGCATGGGTTACGGAGCTGGCTGCTAGATTTGGCACAGATCGCGTAAACGCGATGGCCGTCCAGCGAGAGGGCAGAGGCGATGAAGGTTCAAAGCTTCGCGCTCTCTACGACAAGCGTGAGAAGGCGCTCGCAGATTGGCGCTCAGCTCGTGGGCTTGGCTGACGTCTCCTCCTTGAGCCCGGCCGCTGTCATGAAGCGCCGGGCTTTCAGTTTGAGAGGCCGATCAGGAAGGTAGGTTCGCGGGGTTAGCTCAGACCACGGACGCGCTGCCAATCACTCAGGGCACGGCTTCGGGCATCGTAGAGAGCGCGGAGTTTGGTTCCCACTTGACCACGGCCTTCGGGTTGAACCGAAACTGCATTGACCATCTCGTCACCAAATCGTGCCGCAAGCTCTGTAGCCCAAGCCGCGTCAGCCGCATAGAGGCGGCTGGCTGTGACCGACAAGAAGGGGACTGGCCTCGGGCGGGCTTTCGCGTTCGTCATGCGCGCCGATACGGATGACTCGCCGCTCCGGTTTCAGAAGTGAATACAAAATTCTCGGCCACGTTCAGGCATTGCTAATCCCGAGGTGGTCAGGCGGGGGTGTGGATAATGATCAGCTACCGATGCGGGCGATCCAAGAACGCCTGCAGCATGGCTGCCCGCGTCTCGCGCATCTCGTCCCGCACGGGCGTCACCACGCCATCGATCTGACGCTCGCTTGAAGGCGCTTAGGGCGAACCGTTGGCCCAGGTAACCGAGGAGCTCGGCTAGCGTTAGAAGCTGCCACTCAGCGGCTCCGGTGCCTCGCTTCCAGCTTCAGGAACCTTCCGGTTGGGCTGCAGCATGTCGTCGAGCATAACGAGGAGGTTAGACAATTCGCGCTTCCCATCCTCCGGCACGCCGTCATCGCTTATCCTGCGCTGGATCGTGCTTTTCACGGTCGACAACGCTTCTCGGTATCCCTCGGCGCGTTCGGTGCTCATGGTCGGGTTCCTGGCGGTGCCCGCGAGGACATAGGGCGAGCCTTTGAACCGCCTACCGCCTCTTCGCCCAGATCGGGACCGCGCCCGTCGGCCGGCCGGGCACGTTCCGAAAGTAGCGCGTCCGCGCGAAACGGATGAAGTCGGGATGAACCTCGGTCACGAGATCGCCACTCAGCACCATGGCCCCGCAGAAGTCGGAACGGATCACGCCGAGGCCTGGATGCACGCCGAATAACTGCAGCGTCGTCCAGCCCAACCGGCCAGCTTCGTCGGCGTGCTTGTCGAGGAAGTCCAGGGACGCAGCGTGAACGGCCTGCCAGCTCTGCGCGGTCAGGCCGAGGCATGGTACCACGCTCGGCTTCATGCTGAGGAAGGCTTCACGCCATGCCTGCGGTGAGTTCGGTTCGATTTTGAAGGCGGGAGAAGCTGACATCGCCACGGAATAGGGAAGGGCGAGCCCGGTCGCTATGTCTGGGATGCCACACGCGGTGAAGGGCTACATCCCCCTTCCCGTTTCTCTGCCAGTGCGCGCAACGCCTCGATGCAGAGGTTGGTGTAATGCTTCTCGATCAATGCGCCCCTGAATCATCAGGGCAGGGAGTTCTAAAGCCTCCAGAGATCGCGGACGCCTGCCTTGCATGCCAATTGCTCGATCCTGACCAAGGCCCGCGAGTGCCGAGAGTGACGCATCCGTGTGAGCCTGTCGGGACTCTGCATGTCGAGCTCGGACAGGGCGGTGCGGTGATGCCTCAGTAGCAGCCGGAGGCTTGGGTCTCGATCCCCCGGCGGCTGACGCAAGATGGCCACGGCATGGGCGCGGTTCATTGGGGCTGCGCCTTCGGCGGGATGGTCCAGGCGACCACGTGGCGGAACGGCCCGCATCCGAGGCCCGAGAGGGACTTGCTGGCCCATCCGACGCGGGTCCGGATCGCGAAGGCAAGGCCGTCGCCAAGATGGATCACGCCCACGTCCCCGGGTTGCGGGTTGTCGGTTTCCAAGAAGCCGGCGGCGGCCATGAAGTCCGAGACCATGCGGACGAAGCCGCCGCGGCGCTTGATGTGCCGAGCTGCCCCGAGTGGCGTCCGATATCGGCCCCGGAGCGGTGCGGCCGCGTCGATCCCGGTCTGAGCTAGGATCCAGTCCGAGGGGAAAAGGCAGCAGTCCGCAACACCCCACGCGAAGGGCTCCGAAGCGCCTGTGCGAAGGTGCTCGGCTAGCGTCATGCGAAGGCGGGGATCCCCGATGCGGTGATGCGGAAGGGATCGCGCGCGGAGCCCCGGGCCTTGCTCGGGCCGGCAATGGGCTCCCCGATCCTGTCGGACCAGCGCCGTACAATAGAGGTGGTGATGCCCTCGCGGGTGATATGGGTCCGCTGGCAGAAGCCACCAACGACATAGCCGGGCACGCCAGCCGGATCTGTATTCAGGATGCGCCGCTGCCGGTCCATAACCGCGCCGGCTTCGTTGGCACCGGGGTCACCGTGCATTGGTTCGACATGAGAAGCGAGCTCTGGTGACAGAGGGCTGAGAAGGCGGACGAACGGCTCCGTCTTCCACCCCGGCTCGCCATATTCGAGGGTGCCTTGCATGAAGGCCCCAGCAAATTGCCCGACGTGTTCGGAGTAGCCGAGCAACATCAGCTGCCAGCCATCGAAGCTCTTGGGGCCCATAGCGGCCAGGAGGTTGGGCGGCGGGTTGAGGATCAGAGGACCGACATCGCGCACAGCCTGGTCAAACGAGGTGAACAGGGACGGCAAGTGGCTTTGCAGAACGTGGATCGTCTGCGAGTTGCCGCGCACCAACATAGCGGCGTTTATGTGCGGGAGCGGGACCACCTTCGGGGCGATCCAGAGGAGCTTGCCGTCATCCCCAACCCAGGCTCCATCTGTGTAGACGGTCGCCGAATCCTTCTCCGCCCATGCGTTAATCGCAGTCATTTGGGTGCCTTCAGCGAATGAGGGGCGATGGACGCATAGGTTACTGAGGCGGCTCCGATGGTGAAGGCTGTGCCGGCGAGAGCCGTTCCACTCAGAGAGGCAGCGATAAGCGGCGTCAGGATCGGATCGGCATAGGCGCCTGTAGCGTTCGCCGCGAAGATCATCGTTGCCAGGATGATGCGCTTCATGAGTTTACCCCTCCATGCGGATTGATTGGCTCGCCGATACGGTCAGGCCAGCGGTGAATAATGCGAGTAGACATGCCCTCGTGGGTGACGATGGTTTCCTGCATGAACCCACCGATGGTGTGATGGCCCCGGCTTGGGTCGCGCGGATCTGGTTGCTGGGATGCCCTCATAGCCAGCATGATCAGACCAGCGGTCTCAACAACGGGGCGGGGCTTGTCCGGCTTGAGGTGCAGGCCGAGGGCTTCGACTTTATCTTGATCGGGGGCAGGCCAAGCTCCCATCGCGCCCACCATCTTCCGTAGCGTCAAAGGCGGATGATCCTCAAAATCCGGAATCGGGCCGCCGTACACGTCCCACACCTCAAACGCCTGACGCTCTTCGGACCAGCCGGCTAATACGATCTCCCATTCGGTGAGGGGGTATCGATGAAGCCGGTGCATCTCCTCTACGATCTGGCCATCCTCGACCACGCGGGCCAAGGCAACGTCGAAGCTTGGCACCTCTACACCCCAATGTGTGCGCAGCGCCCATAAGAATTGGCTGGGACCTCGCACCGCGACGACACCAGGCCATTCCGGCATCAACAAAACCTTGGAGCCTATCCATTGCAGATGCCCCACTCCGTTAGTGCCGGCACCGTCGGTCAGCATCAGTACCGAGCTTGCATCGGCCATCGCGATGATGCCGCTCATAGGACCACCTCAATCGCACCGCCGCTGCCCGCACATGCCCCTGGGGCGAACGTGCTGCCCAACAAGCCTGACAGCATCCGCTCGACAGGCTTGAAGGCAGCGTCCAACGCCAAGTTGACGATCTTGGATTTGAAGGCGGTTAGCGCATCAGCTGCGGTGGCCGTCCCCGCTACTACGCTTTTGGCCATGTCACTGAAGGCGGTGCTGAAACCGCTTGCCCATTCTGGCGCCGCCTTCTCGCGAAGACGGGATTCGATCAGATCCAGATTGGCAGCGATCTCTGGGGCATCCTTCGCGGCGCGTCTAACCGATTCAATCTGCTGCTCCAGAAGGCGGCCGGGGAAAAGGTCATCGAGGGCAGCCTTCCCGAGCTTCACCCCTTCGAGCTGACGCATCTTGTCGTAGATATCCTGCATGGCCGGCGGGATGCTGGTTAGATCCCCACTCTTGGCGGAGGCGATGAAGGTGTTGATCTGGTCGGCCGCCACCTTTGCCGATTGTGCGAAGCGGACAGTTTTCTGATCGAAGTCGTTAAGCGCCGCGACCTGAGCGTCCTGACTGAGCTCCTCGAGCTTCCGGGACAGGGTATCGGCGTTGCGTTGATCCTTCGAACGGGCAGGCCGGCGGCCAGCCTTTTCAGGGTTCTCTGCCGTATCCAGATGAGCTATTTCTGCCTGGGATAGGCCAGGGAGGTCACGGGTCAGGCGAACCCGTCGAGCAACCGGGCTCTTATCTGCCGCCTGGAGACGGTCCTCGAGCTTCTTGAGTGATTGTTCCCGTAGCTTGGTCTCGGCGGCTACTTTATCGTCGCCAGACAGGACCGTGTTTGCGGCGATCTGCTGAAGCCCAATGGCCTGGCGGTAGGCGTTGGCGAGTTGCTGTGCCTGGACGATGACGGATCCAAGATCAGGCCTTGCCTGGCCCAAAAGCTCCAAAGCCTTTGCCATGGCGAGGCTCGCCGCAGCGGCTTCTCCTGATGCCACCTTCGTTCCATCGAGGTCAGCCTTCACCGTTTGGAGGCTGGAGCCTACAGCCTTTAGAGCACCGGAAAGTGCATCTGTGTCGATCTCGCCAATGGCGCCTTGAAACGCCTCCTTTGCCTTCTCCCCTTCAGCCAGCAGGGCGTCGGTGATCTGCCCGCCCGTCTGGACCTGCGTGTTAAAGCCGGTGGAGAATGCATCGGCCGCATCCCGACCTTGCTGCGCGACGGCATCGATATCCCCGCCGGCAAAATCCTCCAGGCTGACGTCGAGGGTGTCAGTCTTGCTCTTGGCGACGCGATCGGCGTCCTCTCGAGCCACTTGGAACTCACGAACTTTCAAGGCTGCCGCGGAATATTCGTCTCCGGCCGCAGCGGCTTGTTGGGCAATGGGACCATACCGCGGGTCAATCTTCGCCGCCTCCGTTAGAACCCTGTTCAAAGCTTCGCCTGCCTGAGTGGCTGCCTCGCTCGAAGAGGGGAGTTCGCGCAGTTGGGCGATCACCGAGGCGAGGTTTACCCCTACGTTGACCGCAGCCCGTCCAAGAAGGCTGGGCGAGAAAATACCGCCGCCCAAGTCGGTTTGCGCGCTATCCTTCGATGATGCTCGGTTATAGGCGTCCAACAGGATGTCGCGGCGCTCACGCGCGGCCTTGGCAGCTGATTCAATCGTCGCCCGATCCGCCACCAGATCGCGATCCGAGCGCACCTCGCCGCTGAGGTTTTGGGCCTTGAGTTGTTGGAGCCGTTCGCCGAGCCGACCGAGAGCCGCCGTGTGCTCCTCCGTGCGAGCCGCAGCGCGGGCCTGGTAGAGTTCGTACCCGATCGTCGCGACGCTGGCTGCCGTGAGAGCTGCACCTAGCGGCCCACCGAGCATGCCGACAAGCCCACTGAAAGCTCCTGTGGCTGTCCTCGCTGCTCCAGCCAACGCGACCTTTGCAGTGCTCGTACGTGCCGATGCAGTTGCCACGCTCCCGAGCGCTTCTTGCTCTGCGAAATAGGCTCGGTTCAGCACGCCCTGAGCGCGGGACACCTCCTCCACGGCCTGCGTCCGATTCACAACGGCCGACGCGCCTACCTGTCCAGCGAGACTACCAAGACGCGCCTCGGCCTCCGTGAGAGCTTGCGAGGCGGCGCGGCGCTGAGCGGTAGAGGCGATGGCCGCAGCGTCCAACCCAGCTTGCACGCGGGCCCGCTTATGCGCCGAGGCGATCATGCTTTCATCTGCCTGCGCCTCGGCCGTAGCCAGCTTCATGGCCTGGGACGCCAGGGAGGCCTTCCGCTTCTCAATCTGCGTATCCAGCGCAGCGAGTTGCGCCGGGGCTCGCCCGTTCCCACCGGCCTGGGCTGCCGCCTGCTCCAGCGCCGGACGCTTCGCTAGGAGATCGTTCAACATGGCTTCACGCCATGCAAGCTTGCCCTTGGCCCCTTCGACCCGCGCAGCGGCCGCCTGCGAGATGCTGGCGAACACACCCTCAGCATCGCTTCGTTTCAGGAGGGCCGCGCTCTCCCTCTCGGTCGCCCTCGCCGAGATCTCCCGCAGGCGATCGACCTTCGCGGCCTGTTGCTCATAGGCACGCTGCACCTCCGGCGCAGCCTGCCGGAACTTGCTCTGGCCATCGACAGATGCGCGGACACGCTCAGCCTCGCGAAGCCGGGCTTGGGCAGTCTCACGAGTGCTGGTGGCGGTCGAGAGCGCGCCGGTCGCAGAGTCGAGACGTTCTTTAGCAGCGGCGCTTGCATCACGGAATGGGCGGGCGACGCGGGAGCTGGCCCCTCCGAGGAGTCGAGACCCGATTGGGCCGGCCAGCGCCGCGACGGCGAGGATAGCAGCGTCACCAATGCCAGCAATATTCTTGGCAACGAACTCGAGACCACCAGAGAGTGCCTTGGTCACCCCCACGCCCTTATCCAGGTTCCCGATGTAGCGGGTCAGAGCGTTATCGATCTGCTGAACGCCGCCGGCGATCGTCGGCGTGATGCGGGAAAAGACGTCATCCACTTCCGTGCCGGCGTTCAGAATGGCTTTGAACACGCGGCCCGCAGCCAATTCGCCGTTAGACCCCATCTCTTTTAGGCCACCGACCGTGGTGTTGAACTCCCTTGCAATGGCCTGAATGAGAACGGGGGAGTTCTCTGCAATGGATTTAAGCTCGTCACCAGCAAGACGCCCCGACCCGAGCGCCTGAGACAGCTGCGTGGCGATCGACGCTGATTCCGCGACAGTGGCGCCGCCAGCCTGCAAGGCCTTCTGTGTCGTCTCTACCACCTTGAGGATGTCGGTCTGGCTCGCGCCGAGCTGGCTGGAAGAGAGCGTCAGGCGGGAGAATAGGTTGGCGGTTGCCTCGTAGGATGTCCGAGTGCGTTGGGCCGTATCGAAGATTTGCTGATCGACGGCGGCACGCTGTGCCTGGATCGGCAGGACGGATGCTAGACGGTTCGAAATGTTTGTGGCGGTGTCGGCGTAGTTCTTGAAGGCGTTGAAGGCCGTGCCGCCAGCAAGGGCAGCCACGGTCGCTCCGAGCGCTGAGAACCGCTTATCGAGGCCGGCGATGGAATTCTCAGTGAGAACTGCCGACACGCTGATGGACCGCAGGGCAGTGCTCGTTTGGAACAGGTTGTTGGCGGATTGCCCAACCTTCTCGCTCGATGAAGCAATGCCATCTATCGAACGCTTTACGCGAGCACCCGTCTGCTCCGAAGCGCTCGCGGACTCACGCATCTTCGACTGAAACTGATCGGCTCCGAGGAGCCGCAGCGTCACGTCAATGCTGGCGACTGTTGCGGGCATTGATCCCCTCCATCGTGCCAACCTCGACGCCAATTTTTGTTGCGGAGGTTTCGCGGAATCTGACGAGTACGCTCGGTCGTGACACCGGGCGGGAATTCCTTAATCGGACCCGGCTACCCCTTCGGAGAGGGCAGGGGGTTGGCACGCAGGTGTCAGGCTGCATGTGCGTGGTCCCGTCCGTGCCGTGGCTTCAGGACCGGGCTGGAGCGTGCTCTGGCCATGGCAGACGCGAACACACGCCGGAGCGAAGCCTGATGCTCCTCCAGTTCCTGCGCCATGCTGGCGAGGTAGGTCCGTTCGTCTTGGGGGAGGGCGTGCCAGTAGCGGTCTACGCTAGCGCGGGTGACGCCGAAGCGTTGAGCAACGTCCCTCAGACTGAGACCGGCAGCACAGGCCAACTCGATCTCATAGCGCAGAGGGTGCGCGGCGACAGTGCTCTGCCGACCTGGCTTCTTAAGGGTGTCGTGCTGCATGCGCAGGAGCTCCACCGGATGACCGGATCTGGGAGGCCCGCACGCCCTGAGGCGCCTATGGCATGTCGATGGAACGGCTCATGCCGTTAGTGACACAAGAACATATCGTGAAAGTTTGTCTCGGATCAACCGAAAAATGAGGCGCCTGACGTTGCAGTGCCTACATCGTCTACCGCTACCGATCGAACTAAGGAGCGTCCTTCGATCGGAGTCGCGAGCCGCTGAGCATCCTGTAGGGCTGTAATCAGGGCACCGATCTTAGCAATAGGAACCCGCAGCCCCTTTGCCGTCTCACACATCTCGCCTCGGCCATTGGCAGCAGCAATGCGAAGATCAAGGCCGACATCACCGCGCTTCTCTCTCAACACGAGCCTGATGCTTTCTCGGGCCGACTTCCGCACCTCGCCGACGATCCGTTCAGGCATGGAGCGATCCTCCGTTGCGGGCCTGGGCAAGGCACTGGTCAGCGAGGGCACGGCACACGATTGGATCTGTGAGCGCCGCGGTCAGGGCGTCACGCTGCTTCAGCGAAAGAGCGGCGAGGGCGATCCTACCAGCCGGACCAAGGATATCGAGTGCGGCCACCTCACCGCGTCCTGCAGCGTAGACGAAGGCAAGGCCTTTGGTTCGGAGTATCCGCTGCGCGCCTTCGATACTGAGGCGCTGAACGTGTAGTAGCTCACGGATCCCTTTCAGCAGCGCAACGTCCTCTGGGCGATAGTAGCGCCGACGGTTCCTGCGTACGGGCCGCACCTGCGGGAATCGCGTTTCCCAGAACCTGACCACGTGTTGCTCAACGTCGAGATCCGCAGCCACATCGGCGATACCTCGAAACGTCATGACTATCCCCCCAAGATAGATGACATCTAACACATCGGTACAAGCGATAGATAGGACGCATCGATAGGGAAGCGCCGTTCTCAGAGCCGAGAGGAGCATGTCTCAAAATTTTTTTTGCTCTGAGAAAGTCTCCCCAAATTGAACAAGAGGTTTCCCGTCATTAAGCCGCGTACGCCGTTGAGGCCGATTATGGATGACAGGCCTTGAGGCGACACGACGAGGGCCGCGGCGAGCCCGCCATTATGGTAGCGGTAACTGGGATAGAGCCGAAAGGACGGAGAATGGGATGGACCTGCAGCGAGCATCGCGCGATCCTTCGAGCTCCTGCAATCACGAGTGTATAAACGGCCTCAATGGCAAAAACGACGATCGCCCTTGCAACCGTCCTGCTCATAGGAAATGGGGTAGTTACGGCTGCTGAGGATGAAACAAACCCACGGTTCTGCTACGTCGTCGCCGACACCCTCGATAAGGCGACAGTTCGGACCAAGGTACTGCTGAAGCAGGTGGAGGATCTACATCTATCCGGGCTTGCAGGTCAGCTCCGCGACAAGGACGACCAGGCAGCTTATGACGCTGCGCTGAAGGCTCGAGTGAGTATGATGGAGGCTGCGCGCCACTTCCAAGCCGCCTATGAGGACCTAGCCTACCGGATGAAGCTTTGTGCCAGGCGGTAGGCCATCACGAGGCGCGCGAGCGCGTCTTGCGCGATGTCTCAGGCGAATGGGTGAAGCAGGCCGGCAAGGAGACAGCTGACAGGGCCGTGCAGGGCCTGCACTTCCTCCAGGCTGACGAGTACCTGACCCGGCGCGAATCCAATGTCCTGCGCGATCGTGAGAAGCGAGACCGAGCCCAGGAATGGGAGCGCGTCACCGGTAAGCCACTCGTCTGGTACAATCGCCTCTGGTTCGCGTGGTTCGGAATGGCGCTGTGGTGCGCTGTGGTGGCCGTGGGCGGCGTTCTCGTTGCCCCCGGCACATCCGAGGCTCGTGAGGCTTCTCCCCGGTGGAAGGCGCTCGCAGCGTGTGGCGTCGTCTCAATGAATTCGCCAGAGTACGAACGCCGCTGCCGGCGTTTCAGCCGGACAGAGATCACCACGACGCGAAGCTATGACGGGCCGGGCTATGGTGCCCCGCGCGAATGGGAATTGCCGAAGGCTTGGGAATAGAAATGCCGGTTCTTGTTCATGATTGTCCGCATTGCCCTGCAAACAATGTATCATTGAAAGCTGTTCTTATAAGGCAAAGGGATGAGAATAATGTAACGGCTCATTTCATTTGCCAAATCTGCAGCAAGCCAATAGGGGCTTGGTTTCGTCGAGACGCCAATCGGGCAGGCGTTTCTTATTCATCACTCGTTAGCTTTGACGGGTCATTTACTGACACAGGCTGGGTCATGGAAAAGATGTGGCCCGAGAAAAGGAATACGGAGGCTCCCAGCAATGTACCTCTGCCAATAGCAAGAAATTTTATTCAAGCGGAACACGCCGCAACTGCGGGCCACCGGGAGTCAGCTGGGATGACCTACCGGCGAGTTCTTGAACTTACGATCAAGGACCGATTTCCAACGGGTAAGGGATCGCTTGCGAGACGCATTCACGACTATGCGGCGGCAGGCGGACTTACCGATGCCATGAAGGAGTGGGCCGATACTGTTCGTGAAATTGGGAATGAGACCGCTCACGATACTACCGAACCTTCCGAAGAAGATATTCAGGATCTAGCGGCTTTCACACGAGTGATGCTCGAATACCTTTATACGATGCCAGCCAAGGTCGCCGCTCGTACTCCTACACCGCCGCCTGGAGACGCACCTCCATAGTGTCGACTGCCCTTGATCGGTCAGCCAGCCCGTAGAACCTCGCCGTGGCATCCACCGCGGCGAGGAACAGCAACGTCAGCGCTCTCATCGCCGAACCCTTGCCCCGGCGCGGCATCCTCCCCCGCTTACTCCGCAGTTTCAGCCCTTTGGTGCTGAGCGCGAGCCTCCGCCCATTCCCGGTCTCTAACGGCTTGCTGCTCTTGAATAACCGCGTCCGCCTTGGCCTGTTCGGCATACATCTTGAGGTCTTCTCTCCGCTGACGAGCGGCAGCCTTCTTGCGCCGCTCCAGCTCCGCAGCCTTCTGCGCGATCATCTCCGCGACCGTGATCGGCTCTGGCTTCGCCTTGGGCTTCCTCCATGCATAGGCATAGGCCTCATAAGGCGCCCGAGAAGCCGAGGGGGGAGCCTGTGAAGGTGCTGGCCCTGTGGATGGCCGTGGAGCGGCATCCACAAGCTGCACAGCCTCTTCCAGCGTCATACCGGCCGAAGCCGCCACACGTGCCGCAGCGGCCCTTCCAGCCGCGCGCTCGCCGGGTGTAGCACCGCGGTCCGCAAGGGTCCGGCATTTCTCGAACCGATCCTGATCGAATTGGAACGGCTGCGATGTCATGCTTTGCCGTTTTCCAAGGCTGCCGCGCGATCAATCGGGCTGTCTAAGATTTGCATCTGGAAGGCGAGACCTGCTGTTGCGACGGCCCCGCTTCGATAATCGGGGGGCGGCAGCTTCCCAAGCCTCATCTTCAGCCCGCTTAGCGGTCTCCCGCCTAAACTGCTCAGCCAGATGCTCCTCAACGACCGGATCCTTTCCTGCAGCTTCGATGGCGGCATTCAGCGCATGCGCCAACGCAGCCGCTTGGCTCAAGTCCAGATCGATTGTGTCAGCCGATCGTGAGCCGCCCCCGATGCCATCGCGAACCTTCAGGTGCACCAAAGGCCGACTGTCGGCCTTCACCGCAGAGATGGCCACTTGGCGGTTTCCCTTGCCGCCTACACGGACCTTGAAACCGCATGCCTCACGGATCACGACACGTCCCTCCTAATTGATTGGGCAATCGATTTCAGGATCTGAGGGAGCCAAGACAGGAAGGCGCAGCGCTTCTCCTCGGTGGCTCTTTCCGGAACGGTGACTGGTTAACTACACAGTGTCCGGTGTCAGGTACCGTGAAACAGTGAAATGGGGGTTCACGGTCCGGCCTCAGGTACCGTTTCGGGCATTCTGAGCGATCACTGTCCGGCCACAGGTACCGTACGGTCCGGCTACAGGTACCTGAGGTACCTCAGGGCGGACCGTGAAATTGCTTTCAGGGCGCCATTTGGTGAATTCCTTGGTCGGCAATTCACCGTCCGTGTCGGACGGGTACTCGGTCAAACGCCACTCGGTCGCGCGCTTGTTTTTATGACTGAAGGCACCGCGGACAGTGACGACAGCAAAGCCTTTCTCTTGGAGCTCACGAAGGTACTCAGCGGCCGTGCTCTTTCCGACACGCAGCTCGTCGCTCACCTCACGTATCGAGAGGGGGATCGCTCCATTGTTGGATCCTGGTCCAGCATATCGCTTCCCAAGCATGAGATAGGTAGCGCGCGCACCTGCAGACAGCGACTTCCAAGCAATGGTATCGGCCATGTAGTGGAAGATCCGGGTGTGCCGACCGACCTTGCCCGAATTGCCTTTCTGATCCCTCTTCATGCGGCTCCCCCGTGGCTGAGGAGGAGGCGCCAGAGATGCGCACGGATGGCACCTTCGTAGGATGCTACCTCAGGCCGGATCAGTTCTTCGGCTACGCCCTTCTTCCGAAGGCCATCCTCGAGCCGCCGAAGCTGTTCACGAAGGTGCCCCTCTGCGTGGTTGTGCGGGACCGTCAACATATAGCCGGCGGTTTTGCGGATCTGCGGTAAGCGCCGTGCGAAACGGAATGGGACGACGATCGCGCTCATGATGCGCCGGCCTCCATCATTGTGGCGAGGTCGAGCACTGCGGCCGCGCCCGCGCGGTACGAGTCGGCGCGGATCTTTTCCACTGTTGGCGGCTCTGTCAGCGGCGAGAAATGCTTTCTGTCCTGTTCAAAGGCGATGAAGTCACGCAACGCCTCCACCGCCTCAGCATAGGTTGCCGGTATCTGCTCGCCGATATGGTCATCGAGGACCAGAAACAGAGCGTGCATGTGCGGAGGCAAGGGGCCTTCCAGCACGCCAGCCAAGTCGCAGATCTCGGTGAGGGTGTAATCACGCCCGAAGAAACTAACAGCCGGCTCGGGGTCGTACTCACGCCGGCCCGTCTCCAGGTGCACCACGCCCCATTGTTCTTGTCGCTCGTTGTCTAGCCGCCAGCCCAAAAGCCGGACGGCTGCAATGTGAAAGGCTTCGCGGATGTCGGCGGTCATGGCGACACCGCCTTTCCGGCCGCGCGGGCGCTCTGTGCGGACTTTCGGTCGGTCAAGATTCCAACCGGCAGCCCGTCAGCGTCATAAGCGTAGTCGCCCGCTGTAGAGTTCCGGATGAATCCTATGGGCGTGCGGCCGTCACAAAGGGCGACATCGCTGCGAACGGTGCCAGGGCGGGGGGCGCTCATGCTGCGGTCCTCCGGGCAGCGCGCTGACGCTCCCAAGTCTCGATAGCCTCAAGAGGGTAGAGATTGCGGCCGTTGAGCTTGACCGCCTTCGGGAAGCCGAGCTTTTCGTCTTTCTCCCAACGGTACAGCGTCTTCACATTGATGCTGTAGCGCGCCGTTAGTTCGCCGCTGGTGGCGTATCTTCTGGTGTTCATTGTCCGCTCCGGTGTGTCTTGGGAACGGACAAAAGATGCATCCTGCAAATTGGCAGCGCTCAGCCCGCGCTGCCAACTTTCTTCGGTGCGTTGGCAGCGATGACTTTTCGGATCGTGTCCAATTTTCTGTCTAGAAATTCTCCTCGCCCCTGCAGGATCGCAGCAACAGATCTAGGCGATAAATCCGGCTTTGCGCTCCAGATATCGCGCGCAAGACGGTTCGCCCTTTTTATCCAAGACGACGCCGCTAACTGCTTTTGCTTGTTATTAACCTTCCTCGCCACAGCAAGATCATTTCTTTTGTTTATTCCTTGCTTGATAAGGGGCTCGTAGCCGAGCATCCGCATTTGCTCACTATATCTTGCGACTGTACAGCCCCAGCTTACTGCGTTCCACACATCGCCGCGCTCACCGCAAGCAAAAGCGGCGGCGGTCAGGTCCACAATGCTTGCACAATACCATTCGACTGAAGGATGATCGAAACCTTCCCTCCGCGCCCGCATCTCGCAAGATCCGGCTTCCGACGATAAGCCTGCGGCCTGAAGATACGCCCGACAATCATCAGCGAAGATCATGAGCTTAGTTCGGATGTCCATCGGCGTTTTTGCCAGTTGTCCGAACAGATCGAACAGAGACACGGTATCGCCGATTTCAACTGTGTCTCTGTCGATTGCGCCGGTGACAGGTCCGGCAACCGGCTTGATGGTGCTCCTGGCCATCTCAGGCGCTCCGCCGGGCAAGCTGGATCACCTTCGCCCCGGACATCAGCAAGACGTCGAGGTGGCCCGCCCATAGCTCCATGGCGCGGCGGCGCTCATCCGCAAAATCGTGTCTCTGATAAACGCCAACGATACCGCCGAAGGTGCCCGACGTGTGATTGAGCGCCTTCTCGACCACGTGCACGGACACGCCAAGGCGGGCGCACCCGCTCGCGAATGTCCTGCGGATGTCGTGGAGCCGCC
Source organism: Methylobacterium sp. SD274 (assembly GCF_017355285.1). Taxonomy (NCBI): domain Bacteria; kingdom Pseudomonadati; phylum Pseudomonadota; class Alphaproteobacteria; order Hyphomicrobiales; family Methylobacteriaceae; genus Methylobacterium; species Methylobacterium sp. SD274. The sequence goes on from NZ_JADIJP010000020.1 coordinate 58,506, forward strand.
AGGGCGCCAACGGCTCGCCTTCCGGCATGTGAGCCGCGGCGAGGCGGTTCAAGCGGTCATGCGCCTTGCTGACGCCCGAGAACGGGGTGGTGCCGTTCGTAGTGAATACGAAGAGAGGTTTGGCGCCTATACGCGGCAGACCATCGAGGATTTCCGTAACGCGGGGCGACAGAGGCACCACGTGCGCCCGGTCGTTCTTCGCTCGCTCTCGCGGAATCGTCCACGAGGAAGCGGCAAGGTTGAATTCGCGCCAATCGGCTTCCAGCACTTCCGAGCGGCGCTGGCCTGTCAGAATCAAGAGTTGAACAGCCGAGCCGAAGGGGTAGCCAATCTCACCAGCCGCCTTCCAGATCGCGGTCAATTCGGCGTCGGTCAGCACCCGGTCGCGGGCGATTTCCTGAGACGGAGGCTTGAGCCCGGCCATCGGCGAGGCTTCCAGCACGCCCCGCTCCACCGTCCAGGCGTAGAACCGGCGTAGGGCTGAGAACAGGCGGTTCGCATGGATGGTGGCGCCACGCTCCACCACAGCGTCGATGGCGTTCAGGATCTCGCGCCGGCCGATAGTGCGGATGTCTTTGTCCTGCCAGGGGGCAAGGTCGCCCTCTGTCAGGAACACCTCCGTCTGCCGCCACGTGCGGTTCCGAGGCTTGGCGTACCGCGCGATGAAGTCCGCGGCGACCATGCCAAAGCGCATCGTCACGACGGCCGCTTGCTCGATTTGTGCGGCCGCCTTCTCGCCGGCTGGGTCACGCCCTTCGGATACCGCCTGCAGCGCCTCACGGGCTCGCTCACGGGCATCGCCAAGCCCCAGGCGGGGATAGGGGCCGAGTGTGTGCTTCTTGGGCTTCCCGGCTGCCCTGTAGCGCACCGCCCAACTCTTCGCGCCGCTCGGCTGGATGACAAGGTAGAAGCCGGGAAGAGCGCTGTCCGGTAGCTCCAGACGCTTCGACGGATCGGCCTTCGCGTGCTCAACGCTACGTGCTGTGAAAGCGGCCACGGTAATCCTTCCGCTCCCCGGAGGACCTTCGCGAAAAGGATCAGCTGGTCCTATCCGGGTAACGGTGGGGTAGCGGGCACACCGTGCCTTGCGACGTTACCCCATCGGTGTCTCATGAGCGGACATTGCAGGTCAAGCGCTCTTGAAAAGACCCTCCCTCATGTCCTGGGATGCACTGATGTGAGATGCGCCGAAACAGGCACGCAATAGACTTTTAATCTGTAGGTCCTGGGTTCGAGTCCCAGCGCGCTCACCACTTACTTTATTGATTAAACCAGCGATTGCCGGTCTTTGCGGCATCATCAGCAAGTCTGCAACTGCCATTTCCAAGGCTTCCGACCCTCGATAGTTCGGGCGGCCCGCCTCTACACCACCGCCTCAAAATCTTACAGGCAGCTCAGGCCGGCAACTGGGTCTGGTCGGGCTGGATGCCGAGGGACAGGGGTGTGCCGTCGTCCATAGCGGCCAGACGGGACACCAGCAGGTCGTAGAAGCGGGTCAGGCCCTTGTACTCCACGAGTTCGGGCGGGAGCGTCGCCAGTACGCGATGGAGGCGCTTGTGCCACTTTTTCACCCGCTCGATATCCTGCAGGCTGATCAGGTAGCAGCGGATTCCGAACAGGATCGCGTTGGAGCGGGGCAGGCGGAACAGGGTCTGTAACTCGACGCGCAGGTGAAGCTTGCCCGCGATGTTCTCCGCCGTGAGGGTGGTGCGGTCGGGGCCCCAGTCGGGATAATTCTCGGGCGAGGTATCGAGACGGGGGTTGATCGTCATCGTCCAGTTCAACCGGCGGACGGGATGCCCGTATTGCAGACGCAGGAGATATTGCAGCGCCCGGTCGAATACGCCGATCTCATGTGCCAGCGGTACCGGCCCGTGCCATTCGTGAAAGCTCATCCCGATATCGAATTCCAGCGACCAATCCGCCTGCGTCGTGACCATACCGCCATCGACGTAGAGATTGCTGTCCCGCTGATCCTGAAGGGTGAAATCGCCTTGCGCCTGACGAGTGATGTATTCGAACGGTTCGCAGGGCAGCGTGGACGCATCGCCGAAGACGAAGCGTTGGTCGAGGTTCAGGGGACGGTTGATCCAATGCCACGCGGTCCCGTCCCGCTTCAGGCTGAAATGCTCGGGGTAATCCGTGGACAGGCTCTCCATCAGGAGTTCGAGCGTGTCCCATTGCGCGGGCATCATGTGCGGCAGCACCTGACACCGTTTCGGATCGTGATCGAGGACGATCGCGCGCTCCCTGCATTCCGCGACGTAATGTTCGTCCACATCGAACGCGTGTTCGAAGGCAGGCGACGGGCCTCCTTTCACATGAGGCTCGATATTGACCGAGTACCTGTATGTGTCTTCGCCGAACGGAAACGGAAAGCGGAGGACCGCAGCGTCGCTGTTCCGATAGGAAAAGTCGTCCCGGAACGTCTCGTCCGTCTTGAAGTGAATACCCATTTCAGCCACCTTTTCCCAAGCGGCACTGATACCGACCGATGGCCGGTCTCAGCGCGTTAGGCGGACGCCCGCCGCCGCGCGGTCGCAACAACAGACGACGATCGGTTCTCCTCGTCGTCGACTAATCTTAGAAATCGAGCACGAGGGTCTCGGATCTGGCCCGGGAGACGCAGGTCGCGATGAGGCGTCCCTCCGACTTCTCGGCAGCGGACAGGACGTGATCGCGATGGTCGGGGAGGCCCTCCACCACGGGGAGGAGGCAGACGCCGCAGGCGCCCCCCCTGCAGAGGCAGGGGGCCTCAATGCCATACCCTTCCAGCGCCTCGAGAAGAGTCTGCGACGCCCCGACCTCGATCGACCGGCCGGACCGCGCCAGGGTGACGACGAACGGCTCGCCGCCCTTGGCCCCGCCGAAACTCTCGCGATGGATTGCATGGGGCGTCCATCCGAGGCTGCGCGCAGTCTCCTCGACCGCATCCATGAGGCCCTCCGGCCCGCAGGTATAGACATGCGTGCCCAGCGGCTGGTCGGCGAGGAGGGCGGCGAGATCCGGTCGCGCTCCCCGGGCAACGCCATGAACGTGAACGTTCGTCGCCTCGGTTCCGAGCAGGTCCCGAAAGGTCTCGACCTCGTCGCCGGCGCAGAATTGATGCAGTTCATAATTGGCGCCACGAAGCGCGAGGACCGGCAAGTAGGACAGGAACGGCGTCAAACCGATGCCGCCGGAGATCAGGATATGCTTTCGGGCCCGGGACGCGATGGGGAACAGGCTCGCAGGTACGCCGAGTTCCACGGCATCACCAGCCTTGAGCATGTCATGCAGGAAGTGCGAGCCGCCGCGCGATTCCGCAACACGGCGGACGATGATCGCGTAGTGATCACGTTGATCGGGTGGTGTCACCAGCGAATAGGCGTTCTGCCAGACACGGTCCGTATCCCGCAGAGTGACGAGCACATGCGCCCCTGGCGGTGAGGTGGGGAATGTTCCGCCGCCTTCCGGAACGAAGCGGAAGCGCTTCAGGGTCGGGTTCAGGAGTTCGATCTCGGCGACGCGCGCCGACAGCTTGCCTTCGACGATCATGAATAGGCCTGCTCTGCGGGAGGAACGTCGCCAGCGACTTCGGCATCGACCTTGACCCCCATGAAAGCCGAGAGGCGCCGGGAGAAATGATCCCGGACGAAAAGGTTCGCGCCGCAGCCCTCGCATCGGACGATGGTGGTCGTCACTGCGTGGTTGAAGGTCCGGCAATGGACGCAGGCGACGCGACGCGCCTTGGTGCCGGAATGGCACTGGAAGATCTCCTGCTTGTTCATTCCGGCGCGTTGCGCCGTGTTGAAGACGTCCCAAAGGAAATCCTCGGTCCCGCTTGCATAGAGCCGCAGCCCCATGCGTTCCCGCGCGAGACGATGGTCGAGGCGATCGATGAGGTGCCGTGGCGAACGAAAGCATCGCCCACCACCGGCCTCGGGCGGTCTCGTACGGCCCTCCTGGTCAGGGGCCGCGACGAACCAGATCTCCGCTTCCTGTCCGGGCGATGCCGCGAAGCTGAAGGCCGGAGAGTCTGAAACCAGCAGGTGTCGTAATCCGGAGGAATCCACCGCCAGCGACTGATAGACCGGCCGGCTCTTGATGAACTGATCTGACATCGGCCTCATCTCGACAACGGACGATATGGCAATCACCCGGCTCATCATTCCCATTCACGGTCGCAGCGGTCGGCACGGACCATGCGAACCCTCGGAGCAGAATTTCATCCAAGGAGCATGACTCTCCGTGACCCAACCATAGGGCAACAACCGTTCTCTAAGAGAATTTAATTTTCGCTAAGAGAATAAAAATGTCAATCGCCGATTTCGTCCGGCACGTTGGCCCGATGTCGATCAGGCAAGTGCCGGACGATCGTTTCATCGACTGCCTTCGTCAAATTCTCGAAAAAGCAGGGGCGATCCTGATAAATTGAAAGTGCCCAGCAGGGCCAAAGCCCATGAATCCACGGTTGATTCGGGCATCCTCGGCGATTGATCCCCTCAGGGCAACACAGTGTGCGGGCCATGAAGGATGTCAGCGCCTTGCGATCATCGGCAGCAGATGATTCTGCCTGATCAGATTGCTTATATACTGAGCATAAATGGATAAAAACGGCCAATTGCGGTGCATTTCAGTTCAATTTCCGTCCTTACTCGGCGGTGACCTGCAATAGCGCTTGACAGCCCTTAGCCCGAGGGGAAATGATTGTTCCCGTAGAGAACCCAGGCGATCGTCGACGGTCTCGCTCACGTGATTTGCCGGCCACTCCTGCCCGGCACGACCCGACCGTCCGGCTGACATCCATCAGCCGGACAACACCAAACAGATCTTCATCCCGTGTGCCGACAGGACCTTTGTAGCAGCCACCAAACATCAGGGTAGCGACGATACCGGCATTTCACCCTAAACTTTGGCCTTCGCGCCAATTCGAAGGTGACATGTCCAAAGCAAGTCCATCGACAACTCTGCCAACCTAAATAAATAGCGAACAACAAACCACTAAAGGTACGCTTTCCACCATCATAGCCGGCAGTGGGCAAGCTGGTCTTTTCTGATCAAACGATAAAATATCTCGAAGACATGTCTCTCAGCGCTTCTCACTGGCGTGGCGAGTGCGCACGGGAGCGTGCCTCATGGAAAAGACGAGGCTCCGGGTGCTCCTCGGTTCTTCCCAAACCTCATCGAAACGAACGGCCCGGGGATCGCAGCTTCGCGGAGGGCGCGTCTCGATCCGAACTGATCCCTCGCCAAGACAAATGGAGCATTCAACCATGAGCACCGGACTGACATCCGCGGCAAAGCCTCTGGCGGGCTACACTTCCCCCGCCATCGAAGCCGCCGGAGACGGCAAACTCCATCGCAGCATCAACTGGACGGGCGCGTTCTGGGTCGCCAGTGGCGTTCCCGCCCTCGTCCTGTTCTCGGTGGGCGGCATTGCCGGCAATACGGGCAAGCTTGCCTTCCTGATCTGGACGCTCTCCATGATCATGGGCTTCATCCAGTCCTTCACCTATGCGGAGATCGCCGGCCTGTTCCCGAACAAGTCGGGCGGAGCGTCGGTCTACGGGGCCGCGGCCTGGGTGCGCTACACCAAGCTGGTGGCGCCCCTCTCGGTCTGGTGCAACTGGTTCGCCTGGTCGCCGGTCCTGTCGCTGGGCTGTTCCATCGCGGCCTCCTACATCATCAACGCGGTGGCGCCGCAGCCGACGGCCACGTCGCCGGCCGTGGTGCAATGGCTCGCCACCAACGGTGCCGCCCTGCAGATGGCCGATGCCGACAAGGTGACGGCGGCCATCGCGGCCGTGGCGCCCGGCATCCGCAGCTGGACCCTGTTCACCACCACCCTCGGCCCGGTCTCGCTCTCCCTGAACCTGGCCTTCTTCATCGGCGCCGCCCTCATGCTCGCGGTCTTCGCCGTGCAGCACCGCGGTATTCTCGGAACGGCGAACGTCCAGAAGTATATCGGTCTCCTCGTCATCATCCCGATGTTCATCGTCGGCGTGGTCCCGCTGCTGATCCACGGCGTGAACTGGGAGAACTTCTCTCCGCTCGTCCCCCTCGCCGCACCGGCCGCTCCCGCGCCGGGTGCCTGGAACGTCACGGGCTGGACGCTGGTCCTCGGCAGCATGTTCATCGCGGCCTGGTCGACCTACGGGTTCGAGACGGCGATCTGCTACACCAGCGAGTTCCGTGATCCCGCCAAGGATACGTTCAAGGCGATCTTCTATTCGGGCCTGCTCTGCCTCCTGCTGTTCACCCTCGTGCCCTTCACCTTCCAAAGCATGCTCGGCGTCGAGGGGATGCTGGAGGCCTCCATCGTGGACGGGTCGGGTGTGGCGGCAGCACTCGCGCACATGGTCGGCGGCGGTCCCATCGTCGAGAACTTCCTCGTCATGCTGATGATCCTGGCCCTCGTGCTCTGCATCATGACGGCGATGGCGGGGTCCTCGCGCACCCTCTACCAGGGCTCGGCCGACGGTTGGCTGCCGCGCTACCTCAGCCATGTGAACGAGCACGGCGCGCCGACGCGGGCGATGTGGACCGATCTCGTCTTCAACCTCGCGATCCTGGCGATCGCCTGTGCCGATGCGACGAGCTTCTTCTTCATCCTGGCCGTGTCGAATTGCGGCTACATCATCTTCAACTTCCTCAACCTCAACTCGGCCTGGATCCACCGCATCGACTCGGCGCATATCCCGCGCCCCTACCGCGCACCGACTGTCATCCTGGTGCTCGGCGGCGTCTTCGCCTTCGTGAATGTGATCTTCATGGGCGCGGGCGCGAAGGTCTGGAACCCGGTCGCTCTCTGGGCCGGCCTGATCACCGCCGCCCTGATCATCCCGGTCTTCTGCTACCGCCACTATGTCCAGGACGGCGGCAAGTTCCCGGCGGAGATGTACGAGGACCTGCATGTCGGCCCCGACGGTGCGGTGAGCCGCCGCCGGGCGGGAATCCTGCCCTACCTGACGCTCGCCGCCGGCGTCGTGGTGCTCCTCCTCTCGAACTGGTTCTTCCAGCTGTGATCGAACCGGGCTGCCGGGACCGTCGGCTCCGGCAGCCCGCGCGCGGGACGAGACAGAGCCCGCCCAATCAAAAAACGGAACGCTAGAGCTGCGCCCGACCACGTTGGGTCGGGGCACATCTCTAGGCCTTTGTTTTGCCGCGCTCTTTTTCGCCGAACCGGCATCCACTTCGGCGGAGAGCGCTCTAAGGGACAGCCGCCATGAGCTACAAAGACCTTCCCCGCCAGTCGGCCCTCAACGAATGCCATCTGGCCCTGGGCTCGACACTCGACGCAGAGTGGAACGGGATGCCCATCCCCCAATCCTACAGCACCGACCGCTACGAGGAGACCACCATCGTCCGCTCGCGGGCGGGCCTGTTCGACGTCTCCGGCCTTCGCATCGTCAACATCTCCGGTCCGGACGCGGAAGCGATGCTGAACGCGATGCTCACCAGCGACGTCGGCAAGATCGCGCAAGGTAAGTCGGCGATCAGCAACATCGTCGACGAGAACGGCTCCCTGATCGACGACGTGCTGGTCTACCGCGACGGGCCGCAGGCCTTCCGCGTCTCGCATGGCGGCGGCAGCCTCGAAGACGTTCTTCCCGAATTCACCGAAGGCCGCGCCGTGGAAGCGGCCCGCGACGACGACGTCCACATCCTGTCGCTGCAGGGACCGCTGGCCCTCGCGATCCTCGCGCCGCACACGCCCTTCGATCTGGCGACTCTGAAGTATTTCGAGCATGTCCGCACGACGCTGTTCGGCCGTGACGTGTCCCTGGCGCGGGGCGGCTACTCGGCCGAGCGCGGCTACGAGGTGTTCTGCGCCGCCAAGGACGCCGTCGCCCTCTGGGACGCGATCATGCAGGCGGGCGAACCCTTCGGCATCGTGGCGGCCTCCTGGGACTGCCTCGACATCGTGCGCGTGGAGGGCGGCCTGCTGTTCTTCCCCTTCGACATGCCGAAGCCCGACACCACGCCGTGGGAAATGGGCCTGGCCTGGACCGTCGACCTCGACAAGGCGGATTTTCGCGGCAAGGCCGCCCTGCTGGCGAGGAGGGGCACCGAGCGTTTCAGCCAGGTCGGCCTCGAGATCCTGCACCATGAGGCGGTGACGCCCGGCGCCAAGATCTTCAAGGATGGAATCGAAGTTGGGACCGTCAACAGCACCACCTACAGCCGCCACCTGATGAAGTCCCTCGGCCTCGCCCACCTGCCACCGGAGCTCTCCGCCCTCGGAACCGAGGTCGAGGTCCAAACCGAGACCGGCCCGCTGGTCGCCAACGTGGTGCGGACGCCGTTCTACGACCCGATGCGCCTGCGCACCCATCCGGCCGACGAACGGACCGCCTGATACCAGACCGCGAGCCGGCGGCATGCCGCCGGGCCCCGGTGAGACCGGCCTGCGGGTCGGCCTCACCGGGAAGCCGCGGAGCTATGCGGCCCGTGTCAGGCCGAGGGAAAGAACGGACTGAACTTCTTGATGAGATCCCGTTCCGACGTGACATCCACCTTGCGATAGATTCGGATCTTGCAGTTCTTGATCGTGCCCTTGCTGATCTTCAGAATCTGCGCGATGTCGCCCGTGGCCTGGCCTTTCATGGTCAGGGTCAGGATGTCCCGCTCCCGCGGCGTCAGGGCTGTCAGGATGTCCGCCGCAGCCTGATAACTGGCCAGATCGTCCTGCGCCGAGACTTTCGGACCCAGCATGAAGATCCGGCCGCCGGGCGCCAAGGCGAAGTCGCGATCGAAGGTCTCCGACGTGATCACATGATCCCGCGCGTGGACGGTCTGGATAGCGTCCGCGCGAGCCAGCGTCTCCAGCATCGGTTCGATGGAGACATCAGCCAGGACCGCCTGCTTCCAGGTCTCGTTGGCAAACACCTCCACGTCGTGGCGGTCTCGGATCAGGGTCGGGCGGTTGAGCAATCCCTCCGCCTGCTTCCCATTCGTATAGCGCAGATTGCTGAAAAGGTGACCGAGATGGCTCCGGTGACATCCCTCTAGGGCCGGAAAGATCAGTTCCGCCCGACGGACATCCTCCTGCGAGAACTCCCCCCGCTCGCGTTCGAGGAACAAGCCGAAGCAGCAATGCCCCACCGTCGAGAAGAACATCCCCAATTCGTCGGAAATATTGGCGGCGGGGCGGAAGATCTTCGCATAGAGGATCGATTCTGGGCTGGTATGCCCGATCTCCGACAATGTCAGGATGCCCGGCTTGCCGAACGTCTTCCAATAGAGGGAGAACGGATCGATCCGAAGGCATTTCCTGTTGTAGAAATCCACGATCTCGCTTGGAACCCCGGTGGTGTAGAGCACGTCCGGCGGGGCCACACGCGAGTAACGGATGATCCATCCCGAATCGCTCTCAATGGAGAGAGCGAACAGGGACAGTAAGTTCCGGTGAAAACCCTCGGTTCCGATCGAAGCCGCGACCTCGCCGAACCGTCTGTACCATTCGGCGTCGGTCAACCCGATGCCACCGTTCCGGATCGGTTCGTCACTCATCCTAAAACGGTCATCTTGGAAACGGTGCCATCCACTGCATCTCACGGCGCTCGTCGCGAGACGGCCGGCCTCGCCCATGCGCAGGTCCCGCACAGTATCGTCGGCAGCCCCACCACCCAAGGCCTTCTTTACCCCCCGGTCCTTCGTCCACGGTCGTAAAGAGAGAATGCGGATGCAAGGTAATGGCACATTATCTGCTCGAAACGACCATTTGGCACGATCCTCGCAAACCCAGACGCCCCTCGTTTTTTCAATGCAGAGGCTGACCCACACAGTAGTGCCAACAGTCACTATTGCATCGCCATCTCACCCCGGCATAAAATTTTCCCAGGAAGAATGAACGCGCGGGGCGATCCTCGCTGTCGGAGCGGATGGCTCAATCGGGGGCCGTCTCGCCTCACACGATGTTTCTCGGAGATCTCATCATGCGGAAACGGGTTGCGATCATCGGCGCGGGTCCGAGCGGATTGGCTCAGTTGCGGGCCTTCGAGTCCGCGCGACGCCGAGGCGAGGAGATCCCCGAACTCGTCTGTTTCGAGAAGCAATCCGATTGGGGCGGCCAGTGGAATTATTCCTGGCGCACCGGCCTCGACGGAAACGGCGAACCCGTCCACAGCAGCATGTATCGCTACCTCTGGTCGAACGGCCCGAAGGAATGCCTCGAATTCGCGGATTACTCCTTCGAGGAGCATTTTGGCCGCCCGATTCCGTCCTATCCACCGCGGGCGGTGCTGCACGATTACATCGCCGGCCGCGTCGAGCGCAGCGATGTTCGCAAGTATATCCGCTTCTGCACGCCCGTCCGCTGGGTCAGCTATTCGGAGGAAACCGGCAGGTTCACCGTGACGGCGAAGGATCTGATCGCCGATGAGCATCAGGTCGAAGAGTTCGATTACGTGGTCGTGGCCAACGGGCACTTCTCCGTGCCCAACGTCCCGAATTTAGAGGGACTGGAGCAGTTCCCAGGCCGTGTGATGCATGCCCACGACTTCCGCGTCGCCGACGAGTTCGCCGGCAAGCATCTCCTGATGATCGGCGCAAGCTATTCCGCAGAAGACATTGGCACCCAGTGCATCAAGTACGGCGCGAAATCGATCACCTTCAGCTACCGCACCAAGCCGATGGGCTTCGATTGGCCCGAAGGCTTCGTGGAGAAACCGCTTCTGCTGAAACTCTCGGGGAAGGCAGCGCATTTCAAGGATGGCAGCACCAAGGAAGTGGATGCGATCATCCTGTGCACGGGCTATCAGCACACCTATCCGTTCCTGCCGGACGAGCTGCGCCTCAAGTCACACAACTGCCTGTATCCGGCCGGGATCTACAAGGGCATCTTCTGGCAGTCGAACCCGAAGCTAATCTATATCGGGATGCAGGATCAGTATTACACCTTCAACATGTTCGATGCCCAGGCCTGGTATGCCCGCGACTACATGATGGGCAAGCTCACCCTGCCGGGCGCGGAAGAGCGGAACGCCGACATCACCAAGTGGCTGGCCTATCAGGACACGCTCACCAACCCGTTCGAGGCGATCGACTTTCAGACGGAGTATGTCCGCGAGCTCCTGGCGGCGACCGACTATCCTCCCCTCGACGTCGACAAAGTTGCCGAGCTGTTCAAGGAATGGGAGCACCACAAGATGGAGGGCATCCTCACCTATCGCGACAGATCCTACCGCTCGACCATCACCGGCACGCTCTCACCGGCCCATCACACCACATGGATGAAGGCGATGGACGACTCGCTCGATGCCTTCATGGGCCTGCCCCAAGCCGCGGAATGATCGCGTAACACTCTCGCGTCGGCCCGGCCGCATCGCGGCCAGTTCACCAGGGATCGTCGAATGAACCAGATCTGGATGCAGCCCGAGCCCGCGCGGGGAGGTGCGGCGCCCCGCACGCTCTCGTTCTCGGCGAGGGGTGGAGCCTCAGCCTTCTTCGAGGTCGAGGCCGGGGATCGTCTGCGCATCGTGGATCCGGAAGGGCGCCAGCCCGCCTTTCTCTATGCTCGCCCCGATGCGTTCGGAACGGCGGCCGCGGACGGGCGCGTCGCCTCGAACGTGGGGGATCTCTTGCGCCGGCGGGGCGAGGGGATGGGCGGAGAGGCGGAAAGCGCCGCCCTCGCGCGGCATGGCCTCGCAGCGTCCGATCTCGAAGCGCACGCTCTGTTTCACGGCAAGTCCCAACCGGGCTCGGCCTTCGAGGTGACGGCGGCGGCCGCCTCGGTCTGCGTGCTCATCGTCCCCGGCGGCCCGATGGAGCCGGACGCGCAGGATCCGCCGACCGATCTGCGGGTGGAGATCGAGCCTGTGACGTCCCTCGAGGGGAGGGCGCCGCCGCCGCTGGCTCCGCCCCTTCTCGACCTGCGCGTGAGGGCCGCGACGGCGGAGGCCTTCACGGTCAAGGCCGGTCAGTACATCCAGATCATCGACGTGGACGGGCGCCAATGCGCGGATTTCCTCGCCTTCGATTCCGTGGCCCTCGAAGCGGGTGATGAATACGGCCTCGACGCCACCACCACGCATACCCTGATGGGATCGACGGCGCCGAAACCCGGCCTGCTGTCGAAATATTTCGACGCGCGCATGGTCCCCCTGGTCGAGATCGTGCAGGACACGGTCGGGCGCCACGATACGTTCATGCTCGCCTGCTCGGCCAAGTATTATGAGGATATGGGGTATCCCGGTCATTCGAACTGCACCGACAACTTCAACGCTGTCCTGCGACCGCATGGGGTTCAGCCGAAGAAGGGTTGGCCGGCGATCAACTTCTTCTACAACACCGTCGCCGGGCCGGATGATAAGATCACCATGGACGAGCCCTGGTCACGCGCGGGCGATTACGTTCTGTTGCGGGCGCTGACCGACCTCGTCTGCGCCACCTCGTCCTGCGCCGACGACATCGATCCCGCCAATGGCTGGTGCCCCACCGACATACACGTCCGGGTCTATGATTCTGAAAGCGCCTTCTCCAAGGGTATGAGCCACCGCATGACCCCCGATGCCGAACCGCGCCTCACCCGCGAATCCGGGTTTCACCCACGCACCGCCGCCCTGACACGGAAGATGGAAGATTATCGCGGGTTCTGGGTGCCGACCTGCTTCAACGCGGCGGGCCCGCTGGAGGAATACTGGGCCTGCCGCGAGCGGGCCACGATCATGGACCTCTCGGTCTTGCGCAAGTTCGAGGTGATCGGGCCCGATGCCGAGGATCTGATGCAGCTCGCGGTGACACGCAACGTGCGAAAGCTCGCCGTCAACCAGATCGTCTATACCGCCATGTGCAACCCGCATGGCGGGATGATCGACGACGGCACGCTGTTTCGCCTCGGCCAGAACAACTTTCGCTGGATCTGCGGAGACGAATATTCCGGCATCTGGCTGCGCAAGCTCGCCGAGGAACACAAGCTGAAGGTCTGGGTGAAGAATTCCACCGACCAGCTTCACAACGTCTCCGTCCAGGGGCCGAGATCGCGGGCGATTCTGTCGAGCCTCGTGGTCAGCCCGCCCCAGGAACCCACGATCGACGAGTTGAAATGGTTCCGCTTCACCGTCGGGCGCATCGAAGGCGTTCCGGTGCTGGTGTCGCGAACCGGTTATACCGGCGAACTCGGCTACGAGGTCTGGTGCCATCCGAGCCGGGCGACCGACCTCTGGGACGCGATCATGCGGGCCGGTGCGCCGCATGGCCTCACACCGATGGGGCTCGCCGCCCTCGACATGCTCCGGATCGAGGCCGGCCTCGTCTTCGCCGGATACGATTTCTGCGACCAGACCGACCCGTTCGAGGCGGGAATCGGCTTCACCGTGCCCAAGGACAAGCCGGACCACTACATCGGATCGGAGGCGGTGGCACGTCGGCGGGACAACCCGCACAAGCGGATGGTCGGCCTAGACGTCACGGGCAACGAGCCCGTCGTGCATGGCGATCCCGTCTATGACGGCCGGACCCAGATTGGGATCGTCACCAGCGCCACGAAATCACCGATCCTTGGCAAGACCATCGCCCTGGCGCGCCTCGACGTCTCGGCGGCGGCCATCGGTCGGTCGGTGGAGATCGGTAAGCTCGACGGCCATCAGAAGCGGCTTTCCGCGACCATCGTGGCGTTTCCCCATTTCGATCCCAAGAAGATTCGTGTCCGAGTGGGACCGCCGGCAAGTGAGGATCTGGGAAAGCTATGCTTCCCAAAGCCCTCGCCGGAGACCGTCGCAACTGCCGGAATTCCAGCTTAGGTAGCTCTCAATAGACCGCAACGAGGCTTCTTCACCAACCATTCTTCCGCAACTGACGAACGAACACCCAATCGCACGAGCTAAAATCCTACGGATACGCGAAAGAATTTTGCGAACACCACCATCGGTCCTCCTCGCGGATTCGGACAACCTTTAATCCGCTCACTACAAACCTTGCATTGGGAAAATGGAAATTTAAATCATACTACCAATAGATCATTTGTTAACCTGCCAATTGGATATTGCCTCAGTGCATATCTTATGGGCGGAACCGATCCTGCAATGGCCACTCTTTCCTTCAAAGCCGCGATTGCGGGCAGCGTGTCGCTGGCAGCGATCTTCACCGTCGGAACGATCTTTCTGACCAGACAGATCGGCGACTCGTTCGCCACCCAGGCCGAGGCGCTACAGGGGGAGACACTGTCGAACGAGGCGCGCGCCGTCCGCGGTCGCCTGGACGAGGTCGCCCAGATCGCGAAGAATATCGCTGTGGTCGCCGGCGCCATGCAAAGCAGTGGCGTGAAGGATCGCGCAATTTACGATGCGGCTCTCAAGCGGCTGTTGGCAGAGAATCCCGCCATCCTCGCCACATGGACCGGGTGGGAGGCCAACGCTCTCGACGCGCGCGACACCGAGTTCGCCGGTGGTTCCACCTCCGACGCCACCGGGCGTTTCCTGCCGTACTGGAACCGTGGCAGCGGCACCATCGTGCGCGAAGTGCTGACAGGCTACGAGAACCCCGTGGAAGGGGCCTATTATCAGCAGCCCAAATTGCTGAATCGGCCCGTCGCCATCGAGCCGTACAACTACCCCGTGGCGGGGAAGGACACGATGATCATGTCCTTTGGGGCACCGATCACAGTCGACGGTAAGTTCCTCGGCGTCGGCGGGATCGACATCGATCTGACCGCGATGAGCACGGCAGTGGCTTCAGTCCAACCCTTCGGCACCGGCTACGTCACGCTCGTCTCCGCTCAGGGCGGAGCGGTGGCGTATCCGGATGCGAAGGTGGTCGGCAAATCCCTCGACAAGCTGGATCCCGCGGCTGCCATGGCGGCCCGACGGGCGGTCGAGACCGGGGAGCGCGTGCAGGAGGTCGTGACCGGGCCCGATTCCCGATCCTGGCGCTACATGGCCGAGCCGATCCAGGCCGGAGCGACGAAGGATCGCTGGGCGATCGTCACCGCCGTTCCCGTGGCGACGCTGACGGCCGCGGCCGACAGGGCGCAATGGATCCTCATCGGCATCTCGGCCCTGTGCGTCCTGGCGAGCTCCGCCATTCTCTTCGCCCTCATCCGGCGTCTCGTCGGCGTGCCGATCCGGGCGCTCGGCACCACGATCGGCGACATGGCCGCGGGTGATTACAACGCGCCTGTGCCGCAGGCGGACCGCCGGGACGAAGTGGGGCTCGTGGGCAAGGCCGTCGTCGGGCTGCGCGATTCCCTGCGGCAGAGCGCGGAGGCGGAGGAGCGCCGGAAGGAAGCGGCCCGGGTGATGGCGGACGAGGAGCGTCGGGCCGGCACGCGGGGCTTGGCCGATGGGTTCGAGAACGCCGTGGGCGGCATCGTCGGCCTCGTCGCCTCGGCCGCCACAGAATTGCAGGCCACCGCGCGCGAGATGGCCGACACCGCCGCCCGCACGGCCGGCCAGTCCGACACGGTCGCCAACGCGGCCCGTGACGCGGCGGCGAACGTGACCGCCGTCGCGACGGCGGTGGAGGAACTGGGGAGCTCCGTTCAGGAGATCGCCCGGCAGGTGAGCGGTTCGAGCCAACTGGCGCAGGAGGCCGTCGACGAAGCCCTGCAGACCTTCGGTTTCGTGGAGGCCCTGAGCGGGGCAGTGGCGAAGATCGGCGACATGGTGACGATGATCAACGCCATCGCCGCGCAAACCAACCTGCTCGCCCTCAACGCGACCATCGAGGCGGCACGCGCCGGCGATGCCGGCCGCGGATTCGCCGTGGTCGCCTCGGAGGTCAAGGAACTCGCCAACCAGACCGCACGCGTCACCCAGGACATCGCGGGCCAGATCGCCGTGATCCAGGGCTCCACCGACCAGGCCGTGACGGCGATAGGCACCATCACCAACCGCATCAAGGAGATCAGCACGGTGGCGACCACGATCGCGGTGGCCGTGGAGCAGCAGGGTGCGGCGACGCAGGAGATCGTCCGCAACGTCTCCCTGGCGGCTGTCGGCACCGGTGAGGTGACCTCGAACGTTACGGGTGTGGCCGATGCCGCCGTGCATACCGGCGCCGCGGCGGATCAGGTGCTGGTCTCGGCATCGGAACTGTCACGCCAGTCGGAACATCTCGGTTCCGAAGTGCGGCAATTCCTGGCCAATGTCCGGGCCGCATAAATCCCTTGTGAAGGACCGCCGTCTCACCCGTTCACGGGTGGACGGCAGTCCTGTCGATCGACACGACACGGCGGTCCGGGCTTCGGACCGCCTTCGATAGGGTCTACTGATACCCTTTGGGGAATGGGTCCGGCTTGATCAGCTCCGGGCTCGTATAGACGATCTCGAACTGGCCATCGGCCTTGGCCTTGCCGACGCGGGTCTTGGACCAGAGGTGGTGATTGGGGTCGACGCGCACATAGCCTTCCGGCGCGTCCTTGAATTCCAGGCCCGGGGACGCCGCGACCACTTTGTCGACATCGAACGAGCCAGCCTTCTCGCAGGCCATCTTCCACAGGAACGGGCCGAGATAGGCGGCCTGGGTCACGTCGCCGATGACGGTCTTCTCGCCCCACATCTTGTGGAAGGCGGCGACGAAGGCCTTGTTGTTCTCGTTCTCGATGGACTGGAAGTACTTCATGCAGGAATAGGCGCCCGCGATGTTGTCGCCACCGATGCCCTCGACCTCGTCCTCCGTGACGGACAGGGTGAGCAGGGTCTGTTTCGAGAGATCGATGCCGGAGGCCTTGAGCTGCTTGTAGAACGCCACGTTCGAGCCGCCGACGACGGTGACGAAAATCACCTTCGGCTTGGTGAGCTTGATCTTGTTGATCACCGAGTTGAACTGGGTGTGGCCGAAGGGGAAATACTCCTCGCCGACGACCTTTCCTTTGAGCACGCTCTCGATGTGCTTGCGGGCGATCTTGTTCGAGGTACGCGGCCAGATGTAATCCGAGCCGATGAAGAAGAAGCTGTCGCCGCCCTTCTCCTTGTGGACCCAGTCGAGGCTGGCCAGGATCTGCTGCGTCGCCTCTTGCCCAGTATAGATGACGTTCTTGGACTGCTCCAATCCCTCGTAGAAAGTCGGGTAGTAGAGCAGGCCGTTATACTGCTCGATCACCGGCAGCGCCGCCTTGCGCGAAGCCGAGGTGAAGCAGCCGAAGATCGCCGCGCAATGGTCGTTGACGAGGAGCTTCTTGGCCTTTTCGGCGAAGGTCGGCCAGTCGGAAGCGCCGTCCTCCTGGATCACCTTGATCTTGCGGCCGAGGATGCCGCCGGAGGCGTTGATCTGCTCGAAGGCGAGCTTTTCGGCCTGCGTGGCACCGGTCTCGGAGATCGCCATCGTGCCGGTGACGGAGTGGAGGATGCCGACGGTCACTTCAGTGTCGGTGACGGCGAGTCCCGTCGTGTTCACGGTATCGGCAGCGAAGACGGACGAGCTTCTCGTAGCGGCAATGATGGGGGCTGCTGCCAGGCCGAGTAACAACCGGCGACGAAGCTGAAGATAAGCGGTGCCTTCGTCTTTCGACGCCATCGGTTCGTTCCCCACTTTTCATTGCGGAGGACATGCCTTTGTCCACCCACGGTTGCTCCCTGGAGCAGGATCACTCCAAATCAACCGACGCACACTGTCGGTAAGAAACTTCGTTTCTTAAAGGGCAAATTGGCTGCATGGTGCATCATTGCTGGGCAGGCTGAGCGTCTTTCCTTCACGACCGCTGAGCGGAGCCCGCGCCCGCCGATCCAGTCCAGTCCCGTCCTCATTTGCGACGGCGTGCAGGGGCGCAGCCGAACAGCGCGGCGAAAGCGACCGCGAAGACCGCATCCATGCCCGTCGACAGCACGCCGCCATTGCGCGCGAGGACCCGCACGGCCAATCCGGCGGCGTTCGGAAGCGGGCTCGCTCCGCACAGGCAGCCGATTCCTTCGGCGGCGACCTGGAGCACGCCGATATCGGGACGGCAATCGACGCTCCCGAGGATCACCATCGAACCATAGGCCGCGTAGGCGCCCATGGGGGAGGCGGGGCTTGCCAGGGTCGCGCCGTCGAGGGTGGAGCGCTCGTTGACGAGGATGCGTCCATCCTCAGTTTCGACCCGTAGGGACAGGGCAATCCGGGAGAAGGGCCGGCCCATGCCGGTCGGATCGTGGCTGGCGAAGCCTTCGCTGACGATTACGCGGGCATCCGGGCCGACGACGATGCGGGTGTCGAGATCCAGCGCCGAGTCGGGAAACAGGATCATCGGATCGGGATGGAGCGCCAGGCTCGCGTCGCTGGCGATGGCCAGACGCGTGTCCTGGCGTGCCGCGAAGGCGCCGGTATCATGCACGACGGTGGCCGATTGGGTGGTGACATGGGCCCGGCTCCCGGGCCTCGCCGTGATGTCGAGGCCGAGGCGGTCGGCCCGGTAGAGCCCGCCGGAGGCCGATTGGAGATACAGCGTCGCGATGTCGGGATGGTCCGGATACATCCGGAACGGCCGGGTGATGTGGAACGGATAGGGCACGACCTGCTGCGACAGCACCGTGGTCCCGCCGCCGCGCACGAAGACGAGGCGGGCTTGGCGATGCCGCGAGCGGCCCGCTCCCTCCGGCGAGGCACCCCGGACCTCCTCTCCCACGTCGCTCAAGGCGCGAAGAGCACGGCGCGGCAGATCGCATCCGCCACGGCCTCGATCCCGTCGCCCGCGCGGGCATTGGTGGCGATCATCGCCTTGCCGCCGCGCACGGCGGTGGCCTCGCTCAGCATGGCGGGGAGGTCGATCCCCACATGGGGGGCGAGGTCGGTCTTGTTCACCACGAGAAGGTCGCAGCGCAGCACGCCGGGGCCACGCTTCCTGGGGATGTCGTCCCCCCCCGCCACGTCGATGACGAAGATCCACCAATCCACCAGATCGAGGGAGAAGGTGGAGGCGAGGTTGTCGCCGCCGGATTCGAAGATCAGGAGATCGAGGCCGGGAAAGGCCGCCTCCAGGGCGTCGCCGGCGGCGATGTTGAGGGTCGGGTCCTCCCGGATCACCGTATGCGGACAGGCGCCGGCCTCCACCGCCGAGACCCGGGCCGGGTCGATCAGCCCGGACCGGCGCAGGCGCTCCGCGTCCTCCTTGGTGACGAGGTCGTTGGTGACGATGGCGAGATCGACGCCGCGCCCCGCCAGGACCGGGATCAGACGCTCGATCAGCGCCGTCTTGCCCGACCCGACGGGTCCGCCGATGCCGATCCGCGCGGCGCTGGCGCGGGTCGGGGAGGGGGTGAGAGTCATTGCGGGATTGAGCATCAGCGCAGCATGTAGCGTTGGGCGAGGGGGAGGACCTTGGCCGGTTCGCAGGTCGCGATGGCCCCGTCGACGAAGACGTCGAAGGTCTGGGGATCGACGCGAATATCGGGGCAGGCGTCGTTCCAGAGCATGTCGGCCTTGCTGAGCGTCCGGGTGCCATGGGCCGGCAGCAGCGCCTTGCGCAGGCCGAGCTCGTCGCGCAGGCCCCGCTCGATCGCCAGCGGATGGACGAAACAGGCCGAGAGCCCCTGCTTGGCGAGGCCGAACGCGCCCCATTGCGGGCGCAGCAGCATCGGCTCGCAGGTCATCAGCGACGCAGCGGAATCGCCCATGGCGCCCCAGGCGATGAAGCCGCCCTTGATGACGAGTTCCGGCTTGATGCCGAAGAAGGCGGTCCGCCACAGGACGATGTCGGCCATCTTGCCCTCTTCGAGAGAGCCGATGTGATCGGCGATGCCGAAGGTGCGCGCCGCGTTGATCGTGTATTTGGCGATGTAGCGCTTGATCCGGGCATTGTCGCCGAAGCCGGCCCGGTCCTCGGGCAGGCTGCCACGCTGGTCCTTCATCTTGGAGGCGAGCTGCCAGGTCCGGCAGATCACCTCGTGGATGCGGCCCATGCCCTGGCTGTCGGAGCCGAGCATCGAGATCGCGCCGATATCGTGCAGCACGTCCTCGGCCGCGATGGTCTGGGCGCGGATGCGGCTCTCGGCGAAGGCCACGTCCTCCGGCAGGGCCGGGTTGAGGTGGTGGCACACCATCGTCATGTCGAGATGCTCGTCGAACGTGTTCACCGTGTAGGGATTGGTGGGGTTCGTCGACGAGGGCAGGCAATGGGGCAGGCCGGCGACGCGGATGATGTCCGGCGCGTGCCCGCCGCCGGCCCCTTCCGTGTGATACATGTGGATCACCCGGCCGCCGATGGCGGCGAGCGTGTCCTCCACGAAACCGGATTCGTTGAGCGTGTCGGTGTGGAGCTGGACCTGGAAATCGTGCTCGTCGGCGAATCCCAGGCAGGCATCGATGGCCGAGGGCATCGCCCCCCAATCCTCATGGATCTTCAGGCCGAGCACACCGGTCTCCAACTGCTCCTTGAGGGCCGCCGGCTTGTGGGTGTTGCCACGGCCGAGGAAGCCGAAATTCACCGGCCAATGCTCGGCCGCCTGGAGCATCTTGCCCGTGTTGAACGGCCCCCCGGAATCGATGCCCACGGTGATCGGCCCGAGCGAGCCGCCGAGCAGGGTGGTGATGCCCGACGCGATGGCGTGATCGGGCAAGCCCGCGGAATCGAAATGGACATGGACGTCAATGGCGCCCGGCGTCGCGATCAGCCCCTCGCAATCGCGCACCGTGGTGCCGGCGGACACGATGAGCCGCGGATCGACCCCGTCCATGATCGCCGGGTTGCCGGCCTTGCCGATGCCGACGATCTTGCCGTGGCGGATGCCGAGATCGCCCTTCACGATGCCGAGCACGGGATCGATGACGAGGACGTTGCAGAGCAGAAAATCGAGGGCGCCCTCGGCCGAGGTGATGCCGGGCGCCATGCCGATCCCGTCGCGCAGGGTCTTGCCGCCGCCATGCAGGCATTCGTCGCCGTAGACGGCGTAATCCTTCTCCACGACGGCGACGAGGGAGGTGTCGGCGAGGCGCACGCCGTCCCCCGTGGTGGGACCGTAGAGGGCGGCGTAGTCGCGGCGGGGGATCGTCACCATGATCGTCTCCTTGATACCAAGCGGCACTGATCTTGACCGATGGCCGGGATCAGTGCGTTCGGCGGACGCCCGCCGCCGCGCCGTCGCGCGGGCAGACGACGATGAGGTCTCCTCATCGTCGTCCGGTCTGACACGCCCGGACTTCTAGGCACCCTTGAAGCCGCCGGCTTTGGCCCGCGCCAGGGCGGCGGCGCGGTCCGCCGGCGTATCGATCGTCCCCTGGGTCAGGTCGTTCAGCCCGGTGAGCCGGCGTTCGCCGCCGAACCCCACCAGGGTCACGGTCTTGCGCTGGCCCGGCTCGAACCGCACCGCAGTGCCGGCCGGGATATCGAGGCGCAGGCCGAGCGCCGCTTCACGATCGAAGTCGAGGGCGCGGTTGACCTCGAAGAAGTGGTAATGCGACCCGATCTGCACCGGACGGTCGCCGGTATTGACCACCTCGATAGTCGTGCGGGGACGCCCTGCGGACAGCTCGATCTCCCCCTCGGCGGGCAGGATGGCGCCGGGCTCCAGCGTATCGGCCGGCGCCCCTTCGGCGGGCCGGATCGGCTCGTGCACGGTGACGAGCTTGGTCCCGTCGGGGAACACGCCCTCGACCTGCAGGATCGGCAGCATGGCGGCGATGCCGGGCATGACGTCCCCGGTGGTCAGGATGGTCGAGCCCCACCCGATCAGATCGGCGACGCTGCGCCCGTCGCGGGCGCCTTCGAGGATCTCGTCGGTGATGATGGCGACGGCCTCCGGATAATTGAGCTTGAGGCCGCGCGCGCGACGCTTCCGTGCCAGTTCCGCCGCCGTGAAGATGGTCAGCCGTTCGAGTTCGGTCGGTGTCAGCAGCATGGGCAATCCTCAACGCATGACGCGGCAGAAGGAGGCGGGTCTTCCGAGCCGCCATGCGGCAAGACGTGAATCAAAAAACCGCGGGCCGGCAAACCACAGATCGATCGGGGCGCTGCGGGCTCGAAGGTGACAATCGGGGCCCGCCTTACGGAACCGCACCTCAATTCGCGAACAAGCGCAGATCGGCCCGCGCATGGCGCATGGTGGCGATCTCGATCAGCGGTGTGAAGGCAACGAGCATGATGTCCGGGCTTTCCCTGTCGTCCCGGGCCGCCCCCTGCATAGGTTGGGCCGCAATCTCCGCCAGAACCGGCATCAGGGCGGTCAGGATGCGCTGAGCCTCGATGGCGCCGACCAGCCCAAGCCTGACGGACGCGGTGACGAGGGCAGTGGCACATTGGTAGCCGGCGATCTCGGTGATCGCCGTTTCGTCCAGACCGAGGGATCGCCACAGCGCGCCCTGCATCACCGCCAGATGCCCGAGAAGGCGGCCGTCGCGCACGGCGCGTTGCAACCCGTCGGCCCCCGCCGTCCCGATGCGGGTATGGGCGGCGAGCAGCGCACCACCGTTGCGGCGGCTGCCCGTGCGCATCGGCTCGGGCAGGCAGGCCGCCTCCATGGCGGCATCGATCTGGGCGAGCCGCGCGAGATCCCCCGCCGCCCGATGCGCCAGAACCAAGGCGACCCGGTCGCTGCCGGCCCAGCGGTGACGTAGAACGGCCTCGACCGCATGGCCCAGTTCGGCCCCGCCGAGGCCGTCGAGTAGCGCCGCAAGCCCCTCGATCCCATTCGAGAAAGCGAAGCTGCCGCTTGGAAAGGCCGAATCCGCCTGCTGCAGGGCAATGAGCCGCTGCAGCATCAGGCGGCCTCGTTCCGAGCGTCGAGTCCATGCGTCACGCGTCCGCCAGAGACGAGATCGCCGAGGCGCGCCAGATAATCTTCCGGAGGACCTTCGAGCGCGACGAGAAGATCGTCACCATCGAACCGGACGCGCCAATGCAGGTTGCCGGCGTGGTAGCCAAGTTCGAGGGCGGCGATCCTGTCCCTGGGCGCGAGCCGAAGCCAGCGTTCCGCCCCGACCCGCACCACCACGGCCCGGTCCGCATCCAGGATCAGAACGGCACCGTCGAACAAGGTTTCCTCGCGGGGCAGGGCGATGGCGATCTCCTCACCGCCCCTCGTCGTCGCCCGTAACCGCCGCCGGGCCATGTCGGCGCTGTCGATCGCCAGGATGTCGACGGCATGGCGGTGATCGAGATGATGCAGGCGGTGCGCGATCTCTGGATCGAGCCTGCTGCCTACGATACGGTCGATGACGCGCATTCGGTATCCGCTTTCCCGCAAGGTCCGGGAGACGAGATCAGGCTCAGTCGTTCCGGGCAGCCAGCTTTCGGGCGAGCGTATATCGAAACGCGTCCACTGCAATCGCCTGCAGCCATCTTTTCCCATTCAGGCGGTAAGACGCAGGACGGGCCCTGATGCCGGGGCGAACTCGTGGCGCTACGGCGCCGCTGCCCCCGCGGTCAGGGGAGGACGGTAGAAGGCTCCAATTTCGCGGATCAGATCGCGCCGCTGCTCCTCCACCAGATCCGAGAGGATGTCATCGTGATCCCGGCTGATGACCGAGAGCAGACGCACATTCGGATACTTGCCTTCGAAAACAACGAACACTTCCGCCTCCCCAGAAGGGTCGAGGGGATCGAGGCAGTAATGGTTAGCCATACCGAAACTCCGAGCCATCGCGACAAGAACTGGATTTCATCGAAACCCTTCCGACAAGGCGGCAACCAAACAATCACTCGTCGTTTCTAATCTTCCGAAACCTGTATCTCTCGGAAAATGACCTGTTCGGCCACTCAGCATTTCCAAGTTGCACATAGCGATGAAGACGATCACGCCCATGCCTTGGGGACATCGGCCTCGAATCGGCTGCTCCGATTGCCTCCACGGCTATCACGCAAAAGTAATGGCCGCTACCAAAATGGGTCCAAAATCAGCAATTCCATAGTATTCACATATTTTGGAAAGAGAATGGTACCCTTGACTGGTACCAAAACGGGAGATGCCCGTCGGTCCGGCCGTTGCCTTCGTCCTTATGTGCGCAGGCGCAGCCGGTAGGCGTAGGCATCGCCGCGGAAGAGCCCTTCGACATACTCGATCAAGCGGGAATCGGTGCCGTAGGAGCGGCGCTTGATCAGCAGGCAGGGAAGCGGCTCGGAAAAGCCGAAGATCGCGCATTCCTGCGCCTCGGGGGAGGCGGCCTCGATGGTTTGCTCGCAATCGACCAGGGGAACGCCGCACTCGGCGAGGCGGGCATAGATGGACCCCGACAGGTCGACCTCGGCGAGGCCGGGCGCGAGACCGAGATCGTACCAGGCCTTCTCCACGGAGAGTGGAATGCCGTCCCCCATGCGCACACGCACGAGTCGGAGGAACCGGGCGGTGGACGAGAGACCGAAGATCGAGGCGATGGAGCGGTCCTCGCCGATCGTCCGTTCGAGAATGCGGGAGGAGGGGACGCGACCCAACTCGTGCATCTCCTCGGTGAAGCCCTTGAGGCGCTCCATCCCGGGCTTGATGCGCCGGAAGCCGTCTTCCACGATGTAGCCGTTGCGGCCATGCGCGCTCACCAGGCGCTGCTGGCGCAGAGCGTCGTAGCATTGCTGGACGGTCTTCCTGCTGATGCCGAGATCCTGCGCAAGCTTCCGTTCGGCTGGCAGCGTGGCTCCGGGACCAAGAACACCGTCCGTAATCATGGCCCGGAACTGGTGCTCCAGCTGCCGATACATCGGAAGAGCCGTGTCGTTCTGGATGCGGAGGTTCGCGAAAACGCTTGGTGTTTTGGTCAATGCGGCGGCATCGTGCGAAGAGCGTGCGGGCAGCGTGTCACTGTCCCTTCCTTACAGGATCTTGCGGCGGGCTCGCTACATGGGAAGCGCCTTCGTGCTCGGGAGTTTCGTCGCGGCCGGCACGTTCCGGGTCGACCGGCTTCCCCATCCCGGCGAATCCCTCCTGGCCTCCGCCGTCGCCTGGGAGCCAGGAGGCAAGGGGTTCAATGTCGCCGCCGGCCTGCGCAGGCTCGGCGTGGAGGTCGATGGGCTGATCCCGGTGGGTACGGACCATCTCGCGGCGCTGGCGGATCCCGCGCTTCGGCGGATGGGCCTGCCCGCCGCCATGATACGGCACCATCCAGGCTCCACCGGCATCGGCGTCGGTTTCGTCGGGGCCGATGGCGAGAATTGCCTCGCAGTCCATCCCGGCGCCAACCTGCTCCTGTCGCGGGAGACCGTGCGCTCGGCGGCGGCGAGCCTCATCTCCTCCGCGATGGTGATCGCGCAGTTCGAGATCGGCGACGACGCCATCGCCGAAGCCTTCGTGACGGCGCGCGTGGCCGGCGTCCCGACCCTGCTCAATCTGTCGCCGTTCCGGATGACGCAGCCGGAGATCTTGTCGGAGATTCTGGCATCCACCACGATCCTCGTGGTGAACCAGACCGAGGCGGAGGCTCTCCTCGGATTCCTGTACCCTGGGCGGGCCGGCGGCAACGACCTGCGCGCCGTGGCCGGGAAGCTCGCGGAGGCGCTGCATGCACGCGGCGTGGAGGCACTGGTGATCACCTTCGGCGCGGCCGGCGCGCGGATCGTCCTCGGCGGCTCGACCGTCCTGGACCAGCCGGCCTTCCCGGTGACGGCGATCGACACGATCGGTGCCGGCGACGCCTTCATCGCAGGCCTGGCGGCGGGCCTCCTGACGGGCAGATCCTGGAGTGAGTGCGGACGGATGGCAGCCGCCTGCGGCGCCCTCGCGGTGACACGAAGCGGCGTCCTCGACGCACTGCCGGATCCAGGTGAGGTGGCGGAATTCCTCTGCGCCTACCCGCCCCCGATGGAGGCCCCATGACCCGGCCGGGTTGGGGATGGCGGCCCGCCTCAGCGATATGTGCCGCTGACTTCGTCGAACGCGTAGGTCCGGGCATCCCGGCCCGTCGCAGGGCGCACCTTTCCATCCTCGCCACGGACCGTGCCGGTGAGGGTCACCCGGATGGGAGGCCATGCGAGGGGCTTGAACGAATCCTCCGCTAGGATCTCGAGCTGACCCAGGCTCTTGCCCATCCCGCAGGGTTGCCCGTCATCGGAATCGCAGGCGGCGGTGTCGTCGGACCCGGCGGGGACCTCGCCGACCACCCTCCAGCGAAGCGGCACCTTGCTGAAATGCAGCAGGAGGAAGCTGAGGCTGTGCGCGCCCGCCGCTCCATAGGATGTCAGGCGCAGGCCCATCACCAGACGAATCCGGTTCACCGGCCTCGTCACGGCGCCGAGCGCCTCATCCACTTGAGGAGCGTCCCCGTTGCGGTTGCCGGTCCCGATCTGCCCGATATCGGCCTGCACGCCCTTGAGGCGCCAGTGCATTTCCTCCAGGGCGAAGGTTGCGGCGGCGATGGTCCGCCGGTTGGGCATCTCTGCAATTTCCCCTGGCGCCGCCATCGTCGCAAAGCCTGTGAACCAAGTTCCGGTCGAGGTGGAGATCGTTGTCCCGTACCAGAACTCCGCCGGGCGCCCGTCCTTCATCCGGCAGGTTCCGGTCTCGGCGCGCGCTGGAATCCCGCAGATCGCCGCCAGAACGGTCTCCTTCGGCGGCTGAACGACGTCCGGATCGGCCGAGGCGGGCGAGAGCCCGCCGACTACCGAACCGGCCAGGACCAGCATCGCCCACACACTCACGCGCCTCGAACACCCATGTCGATCATTGGATCTCTTCACGAGGCCAGACCGGGGATGGCCCCCACGGGGCCGATACGGGATGGAACACATGGACGGTGAAGCCTCGCCGGCATCCGGCATGCCGGACAGTGAGAGATCGGCCCCAGAGGGCAATGCCCGAGCACCCGCCCCGGCAATCCGGATCATTCGAACACACCGGCATTGGCCGCCTTCGCAGCAGCGGCGGAGCGGGAGGTGACGTCGAGGGCCCGCAGAAGCGCCGAGACGTGGATCCGGACCGTGAACGGGGAGATGTCCAGTTCCCGGGCGATCTCCTTGTTCGTGTGCCCCATGGCGACGAGGCGCAGGACGTCACGCTGGCGCTGCGTGAGCGGCGGAAGGGTGAGGCGCGGGGTGGTGAGGCCCGAGGCGGTGCTTCGCCTCATCACGCTCTCGCCATCGCGCAGCGCCGCGATCGCCTGCGAGATCTCCTTCGCGGGCAGGGATTTCCCGATGAACCCGTCGGCGCCCTCGGCCAAGACGGCGCGGATCACGGCTTCGTCCTCGATTCTGGAGACGACGATGATCGAGGCCTTCCGGAATTCCTCGCGCAGCGCACCGATGGAGCGATGGGGATCGATCCCGGGAAAATCCGGATCGAGGAGAAAGGTCTGCGGTGGCGGTCCGGCGCGCGACAGTGCCAGAACCTGCTCCATCGAGGCGGCTTCTCGAACGAGGGCTTCCGGGTAGAGCCGTTCGGCGATGTGGATCATCCCCGCGCGGAACAGCGGATGGTCATCGGCGACGATGATCGTCTCTTTCAACGTCCCGATCACTCCACTCCCGACCAGGGCATCGGATTCATCCCGCATGGGACCGAGCTGGTGGCTTACTGCCTGGACAGAGACAGGAAAGGTCAAGGCGGACGCCATAGGTCATGTGTACTAGTAGACCGATTTTTAACAGGTGCATAGAAGCTTGACCGATTAAGAAACGAGAAATTGCCAGGATTTTTTAGAATAATTTTAATATTTAACCTACGGGATAATATTTATTAATAAAAACATCAACTTATACTAGAAGTTTCAATTATTTTAGCCAGAATATGGAGCTGGAAAGATGTCGAATACTGAGCATCAAACGCAAGCTCAGGACAGGAGCGCCGATCTCAAAGCGGCTCCTGCGGGACCGGTTCAGGCAAAGCCGGCCGTTTCACCGAGCATCATCGCCCTGGCCGGTGGCATCGTGGCGGCGGGCGCTATCGCGGCCTTCCTGCTCATGGGTGGCGGAGAGATGGCGGGGACGGCCGAACGCCCGGCCCTGAACCTCGTCAAGACGAGCGAGATCGACAAGGCCGCCGAGACCCTGGCGCCGGAGGAGAAGGAGAAGCTCGTCACGCAGGCCAAGGCCTGCACCGCGCCCCTCGGCAACATGCGCCTGTCGAAGATGACGGCGAATGCCGGCGGCGTGGTGCGTATCCGGGCGGGCAACTACCTCTCGCCGGCCTTCAACGTCGCCGAAGGGCCGATCAACATCGCGGTCCCGTTCCCCGCCCCCTACGAGGTCGGCAGGGGAGAGATCGTCGTCGAGGGCGCGGCCAAGGACGTCTTCTTCGAGCTGACGCCGGGCCTGAAGATCGACACGACGGGCGGCGTCCAGCGGATCCCCGTCATCTGGAACACCAGCAAGCCCTGCGGAGGCTGACCGATGTCGAAATCCGCCATCATCCCGTTCGTCATCTCGGGACTTCTCGTCGCGATCCTGACGCCTTTGCTGATGAGCACGGAATACGGGCCGGTGGCATGGTGGAACGCCGCCGGAAGCGAGTTGCGGTGGCAGGCCGCCATCGGGTCGGCCGCCGCCCTCTTCGCCGCCCTCGGCCTCGTGGTGACGGCCACGGCCGCGCGGCGGGCCGAGGCGGGCCTGGGGCAACCGGCCGGGGGCTTGAGCCTGCCGCGCCTGCTCTTCGCCCCGCGCCGCATCGTCGAGGCACGTTCACCCGACGAGGTCATCGGCACGCTCGAGGGGATGGTCGGCCTCGCGCCGGTCAAGCGCGAGGTCAACGCCCTCATCGCCCGGCTCGAACTGGAGCAGCGCCGCCGCGCGGAAGGCCTACCGGTCTCGGCGATCAGCCAGCACATGATCTTTACCGGCCCGCCCGGCGTCGGCAAGACCGAGGTGGCGCGGGCGATCGGCGAGATCTTCCGCGCCCTGAACGTCCTGCGCCGCGGCCATCTCGTGGAGGTCGACCGCGCCGGGCTGGTGGCGGGCTATGTCGGGCAGACCGCCGCCAAGACCCTGGAGAAGTGCCAGGAGGCCCTCGACGGGGTGCTCTTCATCGACGAGGCCTACACCCTCGCGGGCGGGTCCGGCGGCGGCGATTTCGGCAAGGAGGCGATCGACACCCTGCTGAAGTTCATGGAGGACAACCGCGACCGGATCATCGTGATCGTGGCCGGCTACACCAACGACATGCGCCGGTTCATCGACACCAATCCGGGGCTCGCCGGGCGCTTCACCAAGACCATCGAGTTCCCGCCCTACAAGCCGAAGGAGCTGTGCGAGATCCTCCGGCGCATGGCCGCCCGCCAGCAATTCACGCTGCCCGAGGGGTTCGAGGCGGCGCTGACCCCATGGCTCGCCCAGCGTTCCCGCTCCGACGACTGGTCGAACGCCCGCGAGATGCGCACCCTCCTGGAGAAGGCCCGCGAAGCGCAGGCCGCCCGCGTCGCCCTGGAGGGCGGCGACATGCGCCGCCTGGAGATCGTCGACCTGCTCTTCGCGATCGGCGAGGACGCCTGAGGGCCAGCGCCCCTTCCGGACCGCGACACGCACCGCGCCCGACCCGCATCAAGGCACGTCACATCCATGGAACGCCTCGACAAGCATCCCGCCGCCCTCTTCCTGGCCATCGTGCTCGGCGCGACCGCCCTGGTGGTCGCCCTACGGCCGGACGTGCTCGCTCCCCTGGCGGCGACACCCTCGGCCCTGCTGCGCAACGTCCTGATCCTGGGGGGAATCGTCGGCGGCCTGCTCGCCGCCACCTACATTCCGGCCCGGATCGCCGGCATGCGGCGCGCGATGGATCAGGAGAGGGCGAACCGGAAGATCCGTCCGATCCAGTTCGAGGATGACGGCGCGGCGGTGGAGAAGAAGGACCTCCTCGCCACGGCGCTGGCGACCCTGGACGGCATGGTCGGCCTCGCGCCGGTGAAGGCGGAGGTGAAGGGCGTCATCGCCCGGATGCAGGTGGAGCAGCAGCGCCGCGCCCAGAACCTGCCCGTGGCGGCCATGAGCCAGCACATGGTCTTCACCGGCCCTCCCGGCGTCGGCAAGACCGAGGTGGCGCGGGTGCTCGGCAGCGTCTTCAAGGCGCTGAAGGTGCTGCGCAAGGGACATCTCGTCGAGGTCGACCGGGCCGGGCTGGTGGCGGGCTATGCCGGCCAGACCGCGATCAAGACCCTGGAGCGCTGCAAGGAGGCCCTCGACGGCATCCTGTTCATCGACGAAGCCTACGCGCTGGCACCCGGCGGGGCCGGCGGCGGCGATTTCGGCAAGGAAGCGATCGACACCCTGCTGAAGTTCATGGAGGACAACCGCGACCGGATCATCGTGATCGTGGCCGGCTACACCAACGACATGCGTCGGTTCATCGACACCAATCCGGGTCTCGCCAGCCGTTTCACCAAGACGATCGAGTTCCCGCCCTACAGCCCGCCGGAACTCGCCGAGATCCTGCAGCGCATGGCGGCCAACCAGGGCTTCGTCCTGCCGGAGGGCTTCCAGAAGGAGCTGATCCCCTATGTGAGCGCCCGCTCCCGCGCCGAGGATTGGGCCAATGCCCGCGAGATGCGCACGGTGCTGGAGAAGGCCCGACAGGCCCAGGCGATGCGGCTCTCCGCCCATCCCGGCGGCGACATCAACCGGTTCGAGCCCTCGGACATCGCCGCCGCCCTCGGCAGCCAGGGCGCCGGCGCGATCGACATGGAGGAGGCGCGCAGGGTCATCGGCCGCCTCGAGGCGATGATCGGGCTCGCCCCGGTCAAGCAGCAGGTGAAGACCGTGGTGGCGCGGGTCCTGGTGGATGCCAAGCGGCGCGCGGAGGGCATCGAGGTCGGCGCGGTGAGCCAGCACATGGTGTTCACCGGTCCTCCCGGCGTCGGCAAGACCGAGGTGGCGCGCATCATGGGCGACATCTTCAAGGCTTTGGGCGTCCTGCGGAAGGGCCATGTGGTGGAGGTCGACCGCGCCGGGCTAGTGGCGGGCTATGTCGGGCAGACCGCGGCGCGGACCCTGGAGCGCTGCAAGGAGGCCCTGGACGGCATCCTGTTCATCGACGAGGCCTACACGCTGGCCGCAGGCGGCGGTGGTGGCGGCAGCGATTTCGGCAAGGAGGCGATCGACACCCTGCTGAAGTTCATGGAGGACAACCGCGACCGGATCATCGTCATCGTGGCCGGCTACACCGAGGACATGAGCCGGTTCATCGACACCAATCCGGGGCTTGCCGGCCGCTTCACCAAGACGATCGAGTTCCCGGCCTACGATCCCTACGATCTCCTCGAAATCCTGCGCCTGATGGCGACCCGGCAATCGTTCCGGCTGCCGGCCCGGTTCGAGACCGTGCTGCTCCCGTGGATCGAGCGGCGCGCGCAAGGCCGCGACTGGGCGAACGCGCGCGAGATGCGCACGCTCCTCGAGCGCCTGCGCGAGGCCCAGGCCCTGCGGCTCTCGGCCGATCCGCTCGGCGATCACGGCCAGTTCGAACTCGTCGACGTCGAGCGCGCCATCGGGGGCGCGGCGCCCTCCGCCACGGCGTCGTGACCGCATGAGATCCGGCACGATGACCGCGCGCGCCGCCGTCCATGGCAGCCTGTGGTACGAGGATCCCTGGTACCGCCTGGCCTGGCTCGCCCTGCCGCAGGCCGGCACCGTTCTGCTCGCCAACCTGCTCTTCGCCCTCGTGGCGCAGGGCGAATGGGGTCGGCCCGCCACCGGGTCCCGGCAGCGCGCCGCCGAACTCGAAATCCTGCGCGACCGCGCGGGCGGGGAGGGCGACGCCGCCGCGCTGAACCAGCTCGCGGCCGGAGCCAAGGCGGGGGAGATCGACGCTCAGACCCGGCTGGCGACCCTTTACGATCCCCTCGTCGCCGGACGATTCCCGCGCAAGACCGTGCCGAGCGATCGTGGGCGCGCAACCGAGCTTTACCGGGCCGGCAGCGATGCCGGGGATCCCGCCGCCATGGCGCGCCTCGCCGACCTGCTGCTCGAGGATTCCAACCCGGGCGACGACCGGACACGGGGATGTCGCCTGGCCAAGGCCTGGCTCGACCATCCGGCGACGACGCGGGACATGCTCCGCGGGGAGGAGCGCCTGGCCGAGAAGCTCGCCCGCTGCCTCGTCGATGCCGAGAGCGGCATTCCCCAGGATCCGCGGCGGGCCGGCGACCTCATCGTCGACACCCTCCGGCTGAAATACGAACCGTCGATCCGCACCTATGTGCGCGGCCTCGGCCTGCACAAGCCCGCGCTGATCCGCGCGCTGCAGGAGGCAATGGCGGCGCGGACCGTCGGCCGCTACACCGGTCCGGTGGACGGGCTCGTCCACCCCGAGACGATCGCGGCGCTGGAACGGGAGGCGGGCCTGCGCCCGTTCCTGCCGGAGCCCGCCCCGGAGCGCCGCGCCGAGACCGGCACCGGCCTGACGGCGGAGGAGTTCCGCAGCCTCGCCCAGGCGGCGACCCGGGATCTCGCCGCCCTGGCGCGGGTCCAGGCCATTGCCGACCGGGGGGATGCCACCGCGCTGGCGACCCTCGGCTACCTCTACAGCCCGTTCCTCAACAAGGGCGAGGTCTTCGCGCCGGACGCCCGGCGGTCCGCCGCCAATTTCGAGCGGGCCGCAGCGGCCGGCGCCCGCGACGCCGCCGCCCAGGCGGCGGGTCTCTACGACAAGGGCGCGGGCGCCCTGGAGAAGGACCCCGACCGGGCGGCCTCCCTCATCCTTCGCCAGCTCGAGCTCGATCCGGGCTACCAGGTCTTTCTGACGGACCCGGTCTTCGGCGCGACCTGGAGCCCCGCCTTCTGGGGAGCGCTCCAGCGGGCGCTGGCAGCGCGAGGCATCTACACCAACCCGGTCGAGAGCCGCCGCAACGACGCGGTCATCGCCGCGATCCGACGCTTCGCCCAGGCGAACGGGACGGCCCGGAGCCCATCGAGACCATGAGCAACGCGCGAGACGAGTGGCTGCGCGCGCACGCGGCCCTATGGTACGGCGATGCCCGCTACCGCCTGGCCTGGTTCGGCTTGCCGCAGGTGGTGACACTGGGGCTGGCGGGGCTGTGCCTGTCCCTGGCCGCGCAGGGGGAATGGGGCCAGCCGGCCACCGCCTCGAAGGCGCGGGTGGCCGAGCTGACGACCTTGCGCGACCGGGCCGGCAAGGAGGGCGACCTTAAGGCGTTCCAGGAACTCACCGCCGCGGCCACGCGCAACCAGATCGACGCCGCGACCAAGCTCGGCACGCTCTACGACCCGCTGACCGCCGCCTATTTCCCGAAGAAGCCGTCGCCCAACGACTTCTCCCGGGCCGCCGCCCTCTATGCTCCCGGCGCCGCGGCGGGCGACCTCCTGGCGATCACGCGCCTGGCCGACGTGCTCCTCGATCCGGCCAACCCCAACGGCGATCTCAAGCGGGGCTGCCGCCTCGCCCAGACCTGGATGGACGACCCGGAGACGCTCAACCGCACGATCTCCGGCGAGGAGCGCGTCACCGTCAAGCTCGCCAAATGCTATGTCGAGCCCGAGAGCGGCCTGCCGCAGGATCCCGTCAGGGCGGGCGAGCTGGTGACCGCCGTGCTGTGGCGCAAGCACCAGCCGACCATCGACGCCTTCGTCAACAATCTCGGCATGCAGAGCCCGGCCCTGGTGGCGGGGATCCAGCGCCATCTCGCCAAGTCCGGGCGCTATATCGGCCTCGTGGACGGGCGCGCCAATCCCGCCATCGTCACGGCCCTCCAGGTGGAGGCCGGGATCAAGAACACCGTCGCGGCCCCGCGGCCCGAGCCGCGCAAGGTGGCGCCGAGCGGGCCGGACCCGGAAGTCACGGCCCTGGCGGGCGCCGCCATGGCGGGAGACCGGGGCAAGATGGCTCAGCTCAAGAGCCGGGCCGATTCCGGCGACGCGGACGCGCAGATCGCCTATGCGCGCCTGTTCAACCCGGTGCGGAACAAGGGGCAGGTCTTCGCGCCGGATGCGCAGGTCGCCGTCGCGTATTACGAGCGGGCCGCCGCCGCCGGCAACGTCATGGCGGCGGGGGAGGCCGCCTCGATCTACGATCAAGGCTGGGGCAACGTCGCCAAGGATCCGAAGAAGGCGGCCGCCCTCGCCCTGCGCGGCGTCGACCTCAAGGACGATCAGGTCACCTTCTGGCTGCTGTTCGAGGAAGCGGGCAGTTGGAGCGGCCCGTTCTGGGGCGCCCTCCAGGCCGAGCTGACGGCGCGCGGCTTCTACACGCTCCCCGTCGAGAACAAGCGCAACCCCGCCGTCATCACGGCCCTGCGCGCCTACATGAAGGCGAAGTCGTGAGCGGGACCGACCGGCTCGGCGCGCATGCGGCGCTCTGGTACGCGGATGCGCGCTACCGTTCCGCCTGGCTCGTCCTGCCCCAGGCCGCCATCGCCCTCGTGGCCGGCCTCGCGCTGCTGTTGCTGAAACCCACGGCGGATTGGGGCAAACCCGCCGACAGCAAGGACAGCGAGAAGATCTATCTCGACCTCCTCGACAAGGCCGGCAAGGATGGCGACAAGGCCGCCTTCGAGAAACTGAAGGCCGCGGCGGATGCCGGCGACATCTCCGCCCGCTCGTTCATGGGTGCCCTCCACAATCCCGAATGGGCCGGGATCTACGTCAAGAACCCCGTCAAGCCCGATGCCGCCACCGCCCTGAACTATTATCAGAAGCCCGCCGATCTCGGTTATCCGGGGGCCCAGCGGGGCATGACCGATCTCCTGCTCAACCGCGGGCGCGGCCAGTACGATCTCAAGCGCGGCTGTCGCTACGGGCTCGCCTTTCAGGCGAACCCGGTCGCGATCCGGAACAACTATCTGAACTCCTGGTCGACGCTCTTCTGGATCGCCGGCTGCTACGCCGACGCGGAGAGCGGCGTGCCGAAAGACCCTCAGAAGGCCGCCGACATCTACATGGACACGGTGGCGGCCAAGCTGCCGCTGGCCATCGGCACCTTCACCGACGATCTCGGCCGCCAGCCCTCCGATCTCGTGGCCGCGATCCAGCGCAATCTCACCCGGCGCGGCTTCTATTCCGGACCGGCCGACGGGGCGGCGACGCCCCAGACCCAGGCGGCCATCCGTGCCCTGTCCGGCACCGCCGCCGCTCCGCAGGCTCGGCCCACCGATCCGGGCCAGCCGCCGCCCCAGGCACGCCCCACGGCGCCGGCGCCGAGCACCGACGAGATGATGGCGCTCTTCAAGAGCGCGACCACCGACGCCGCCGCCGAGGGGAAGCTTCGCGCCCTGGCGGAGAACGGTGTGTCGGTGGCGCAGTATCTCTACGCGCTCCTCCTGTCGCCGGCCAACACCAACAAGCAGCGGATCACCACGCCCGACGCCGCCCTGGCGAGCCGCTATCTCGACCGCCTCGTGGCGGAGCGGTCCTTCGCGCCCGCGGCCGCGGCGGCGGCCTTCCTCTACGATATCGGAGGCGCCAATCTCCCCCGCGCCCCCGGAAAGGCGGCGGACATGACGATCCGCGCCCTCGAATTGAAGTCGACGGACATCATTCAGAATCTCAGCGAGGACCAGTGGGGCGCCGGCTTCTGGGCGGCGCTGCAGCAGCGACTGGCCGACCGGAATCTCTATCACGGCCGTATCGTCGATCAGCGCAACGACCGGACCATCCAGGCGGCGCGCCGCCTCCTCGGCAACCCTTAGGAGATGCCCGTGGCGGCTGATCGCGGTTCGAATTCCCTGGCGTACCCGGTGCGGCTGGCCCGGTGCTGCCTCGCCCTCCTGGCGGGGATCGTCGGGCTCGGCCTCGTCCTGCCCGGCGCCGCCGAGGCGCAGATCAAGGTCCGCAAGGCCGATTGCTACGTCGAGGCCGATGGCAGGATCGCCATCAACGGCGTCTGCGAGTTCCTGACCGACGCGCGCAGCTACGGGACGGGCGGCTTCCGTCTCGCCACTTACGAGAACGGCTACCTCCGCTACGGGGTGGTGGTGGCGGTGACGAGCCCCGGAAGCGGCACGGCGACATGGAACGAGACGCCCGGCGGCAAGCCCGACGAGGGTCCCTCCGAGGCCGTCACCTCCGGCGGGGCCTGCTGGACCGGGCCACGCACCCGGACCTGCGCCTGGAAGATCGGCGAGGGCCGTCCCGGTTTCGCCGGGGGCGGCGTCGCGCCGGCGCCCGGGATCGGCGCGCCCCGCACCGCCGATTGTCTCATCGAGGTCGGGGGCGCGGCCCGGATCGACGGCCCCTGCCAGTTCCGGGCGGATGCCGGACAGGACGGGGCGGGCGGATTCGAGGTCCGCTCCTATGCCAGGGGAGGGCTGGACTTCATCGCGCGGCTCACCCGCGATCCACGGGACCTGCAGAAGGCCACCGCCTCGTGGAACGAGCGCCCCGGCGCACCGCAGGCGACGGCTCCCCTCGGCACCCTGGCGCCCAAGGGACCGTGCTGGGAGGGTGCGGGCGTGCGTCTCTGTGTCTGGCAGGCCGGACAGTCTCGCGACGCGTCGGACCGGCCCGCCGCCGGTACCGATCCGGGCCGCGTGCCACCGACCGAGACCGCGCGCCCGGCCTCGCCGCCCGTGCCCCGGGACAATGCGGGGACGGGGGCGAAGACGGGGGAGACACCGCCGGGGATGGTCCTGAAGTTGACCTTCAAGGGCCGCTGCGAATCGCTGGTGATCGATGGCGAGGACATCACCGCGTCCTGCGCCCCCACCGCCAGGAATTCCTCCACCACCGGGTCGGCGCGTGCCGAGTTCGTGTTCGGAACCTCCGACGACCGGGAGGTCAGCTTCCTCGCATCGGCGAAGGGATGGGTCGAGAGCGGCACCCTGCGTCAGCCCATCGACGAAGTGATGTACGAGGAGCGCGGCCAGAGCCTCCTCGTGAAGGCCAAGGGCGTCTGCGAGATGCCCAACCCCATGGGCGGTCCCGTGGTGATCACGTGCAGCGCCCAGACGTCCAACAGCACCTACACCGTCCGCTTCCGCACGGATGGCGGCAAGCCGGTCCTGGAGCGGTCCAGCCCCGGCTGAGCGCCCGCCACGACTCGCCCGTTCCATCCCGAAGCCGAGGAGAAGCCCATGACACACCGCCTCCCGAACGCGGCCCTCCGGTCCACCGCGCCGCTGCAATGCTCGGCCCTCCGATCCTTGGCCCTCCGATCCTTGGCCCTCCGATCCTTGGCCCTGCGATCCTTGGCCCTTCGATCCTTGGCGCTCGCCGGCCTCCTCGGGCATGGCCTCGTGCTGCCGGCGCTCGCGGAGACGGAGAACAAGACCGCCCGCCCGGGCCAGCGGATCTTCCTCCAGGGCTTCACCCATTATTTTCCCCAGCAAGGGTGCCGTTCCAAGGCGGCCTTGATCAGCCTCGTCTCACCGCCGCGCGGCGGGCGCGTCGAAACCCGGCGGGAGCTGAGAGTACTCGGCAGCAAGATCGACGAGCGAGGCGCCACAATTCCGCAGGTGGATGGCTGCGAGGACGTGAAGAAGGATTCGATGTCGATCTTCTACACCGCACGGCCCGATTTTTCCGGTCTCGATACCCTGTCCGTCGCCGTGACCTTCGGCGACGGGACGACGGTGCCCTACACCTTCCGGATCACGGTGCCGGAGGGCGAACGCCGCCAGGCTCCTGCAGTCTCGCAGGCGCCGGCCCCGCGCGGCAACGGCGCGGGCCAGGCCGCCGGAACCACCGCGACGGCACCGGCGGCGCGGGCCGCCAGCACCGGCGACTTCCTGCGCGACACGGTCCGAGAGGCGACGCCCGCTACCCGGCAGGCCCCGGAATCTCCCCCTGCGAAGGCGGCCAATGCACCGGGCGCTACCGCCTCCGCGCCTCCCGCCCGCGTCGAAGCCCCGCCGCCCGCCCGCTGCCTCCTATACACATCTGACGCCGCCGACGATCTTACGCGTGGCGGCGCACGCGCCCGCCGCCCACCTTAA